>JASFLD010000168.1:0-8182 GCA_050118275.1 Gemmatimonadales bacterium | reverse complement strand
ACAGGCTGTTGACGTCCAACTCGCCCGTCGCGATCCGGTGCATGGCTTCGTTCCAGCTCCAGGCGTACGTGGCGTCGAAGGCTTCGGCGTGGAGATCGCGTGACTCCCATTCGGCCAGCATGAAGATCGGCTTGATAGCGTCCAACTCCCTGCGGACGTTGTTCCAAAAATCGACGGGCACGAAGCCCGCAACGTCGCAGCGGAAACCGTCCACGTCCGCCTCGCGAACCCAGTACTTCATCGCCTCGGTCATGTAGCGGCGCAGGCCCTCCTGTTGATAGTCGAGGTCGATGATGTCCGACCAGTCCCACCAGGGTGTCGGCCTAAAGTCGCCTTTCCAATCGCGCTCGTACCACTCCGGGTGCTCGCGGACCAACACGTTGTCCCAGGCCGTGTGATTTGCCACCCAGTCGAGGATGACGTGCATGCCCAATTCGTGAGCCGCATTTACGAAGCGCTTCAGGTCGTCGAAGGAGCCGAACTCGGGGTTCACGCTGTAGTAATCCTTGACCGAGTACGGGCTTCCCAGACTGCCTTTCCGGTTCAGTTGACCGATCTTGTGAATGGGCATCAGCCAGATGATGTCCACGCCCAGCTGCTTCAGCCCCGGCAGGTGCGCCATGGCCGCTGCGAACGTGCCCTCTGGGGTGAACTGCCGCGTGTTGAGCTCGTAGATCGTGGCGGACCGGGTCCACTCGGGGTGCTCGATCCGCACGTAAGGAATCGGCTGGTATGGGTCCGACTGCACCGCGACGTCGCGACTGCTCGCACAACCTGTGAGCGCCGCGAGGCAGAGAGCCATCGTCAGGAGATGTGCGTAACGCATGCGGTCCCTACTCTGTAAACGAGTGGCGATCGGCGCGTGACGTCCAGGCTCCCCGATAGGCCATCCCGTTGAAGCAAAGGCACCGGCTGTACGATATGTGCCGGGTCGCGTGAAGAACCTCGCCGTGCCGGCTCTCCGAGGCAAGCCGGCCGCTGCGATGACTCCGCCGGAACGAACCGGAGGCCGTCTCCTGAGGCGCTAGACGGGAGGCCCAGGTATTGGTCTAGTCAGCGTCCAATAGGGAGAATCAGGAAGACGAAAACATCCCACACCGCGTGCGAGATGATCCCGGGCCACAGGTTCCGCGTCAGGTAGAACAATAGACCCCAGAACAGGCCGCAGAGCAGCGCCGCCATCAGCAGGATGAAGTTGAAGGCCCAGATATGGACGAACGCGTAGATCAGTCCCGCCGCCAGCCAGCCGGCCAGCGGAGTGGACAGGCGTTTCTGCAACGAGTTCTGCAGAAAGCCACGCCAGTATATCTCCTCGGCGGGCCCGATCACGAAAAAAAGCAGTAGCCCGATCTTCAACGGGCTCTCGCCGGCTCGTAGGCCGTAGATGCCGCCGATCTGCTCCGGGGCGAATGCGAAGAACTGCCGCGCGAAGAAATCCCCCACCCAGAAAACCAGGTACAATGCGGCAGCCGAGCATAGCCCCCAGACGATCCAGCTCGCCCGCCAGCTGAACAATGGTCCCAGATTGCCGCGGTTCAGGACCAGCGAGACAACGGCCAAGCCACCGGCCGCTCCCGTCATGCTCCACCAAAAATCGCCGGCGCGCAGATAGAACATGACACACCAGAGCGCGAACGCCGCGGCGATTGTCAGCAAAACGGCCGGCAGCGGTGCGCGCGCCGAAGTACTCTCAGCGGCGACGTCGCGGTCGACGGTGGTCATATCGACAGCACGATCTTGCCGACGTGCTCACCGGCCGCCATCAGCCGCTGCGCCTCCGCCGCCTCGGACAAGGGCAACTGCTTGTAAACCTCCGGCCTGATGCCGCCGTCGGCGACCAGCGCGACCAGCTCCTCCAACTCACTCTTTTGGCCGAGGTAGAGACCCTGTATGCGGATGTGCTTCAGATACGCCTGATGGATGTTGAGTGTCGTCTCGCGGCCCTCGATCTGACCCATCAGCAGCAGTGTCCCACCTTTCTTCAACAACTCCATACTCGCAGCGAACGTCGGCGGCCCCACGTAGTCCACCACGGCGTCAACACCGGCGCCGCCCGTCAGGTCAATCACCTCAGTCTTGATCGAAGCGGGCTCCCGACCCAGGACCACCTCTGCTCCGAGCTCGCGCAATCGGAGGGCCTTGCCTTCGTCTCTGGTGCTGACGATGACCCGCGCGCCCAGCCGAAGCGCCAGTTGGATGGCGAAGCTGGCCAGGCCGCCACTGCCGCCCCAGACGAAGAGCGTTTCATCCTGGCTCAAGTTCGACAGGCGAAGTCCGTGGTGCGCCGTGAGGCCGGCCACCGGCAGGGTGGCGGCGTCGCTGTGACGCACCTCCCCAGGCAAGGGCACCACGCAAGCGGCGGGCACCACGACGTATTCCGCGTATCCGCCCCAGCGGTGGAGACCGAAGTACTTCCAGTCGGCGCAGAGGTTGACCGTCCCGCTGCGACAGTAGGTGCATGTCCCGCAGGTGACGAGCGGGTAGACGACGACCCGGTCGCCAGGCGCAACGCCATCCACACCGGCGCCCAGCTCGGCCACCTCCCCGCTCAGGTCACCGCCCGGGACGTGCGGCAGAGGGATCTCGATCCCCGGATAGCCGCTCCGCACCAACAGGTCGACCCGGTTGATGCTCGTGGCGTGGTTCCGCAGCAGCACCTCGGCCGGTCCCGGTTTTGGCGTCGGGAGATCCTCGGAGAAGATCAGCTCCTCCGGCCCCCCATGACGCCGCAGCTGGACGGCCCTCACAGCAGCCGGTCGGCCACGAGGGCCGCGAAGAACAGGACCCCGAACTGAGTCACCAGCTGAGCGGTTCTCACGTCCATCGTGCTCAGCGTCGGCGAGTTCTCGTCCGCGACGCGAAGCATGTCGCGGACGTTCTTCAACGCGAGCGGAACGCTGATGAGTACGACCAGCGAGAAGACGGGAATCGCCCCCAGCACGACGAGGACTACGGTGATCGAGTACGCCGTCACCACGAGCGCCGCGTAGCCGACGCGGGCGGCGGCCAGCCCGTAGCGGATCGGCAGCGTCGTCACACTCGCCTTGGCATCGTTGCCGATGTCGCGCGTGTTGTTGGCCGACAGCACGGCCGTGATCAGGAACCCGATGGGAACCGCGGCCAGCGCCACCTGCCAGTCGAACGAGTCGGTGAGCGCGTAATACGAACCCACGACCATGAGCAATCCGAAACAGACGAACACCGCGAGCTCGCCCAGCGCGCGGTACTTGAGACGGAGCGGGCTCGCCCCGTAAAAAAATCCGCCCGCCAATCCTGCCAGCCCGAAGAGGAGGATCCACCAGTCGACCCGGTAGGCGATGTAGAGGCCGATGGCGACGCCCAGCGCGAAGAACAGAAGACCCGCCCGGAAGACGGCGCGCGGTGACAGCCAGCCCTCGACCAGCAGCCGGGTTCCACCCAACGTCTCGGGACGGTCGACGCCTTCTCTGTAGTCGAAATACTCGCTGGTGAGATTGGAGCCGACGTGCAGCGCGAAAGCGCCAAGCAAGATCAGGGGTAGCAGATCCCAACGGACCGGGCCCGGATACGAGAGCGCGAATCCGGCGCCGATCAAAGCGGTCAGGACGGTGAAACTGAGGCTGAAGAAGCGCATCGCTTGCGTCCACAGGGAACGCTGCGACGGACGGTTCCGTCCGGCCTCGGTCGCGTACTCCCAAGCCGGCTGAATCGCCGGCGCCCCGAAGAAGGCGTAGTGCTCGGGGATCAGCTTGACCAGTACAAGACCGTTGTGGTCATCCGTGTCCCTCGGCGCCAGCCATTCAGATCTCAGCGCTGTGGCTTCCGGATGTTCCGCCAATGGACCGACGGTGATTGCTCGTCCCGTTCCCTCCAGTCTCGACTGCGGTCCGGCCGCGATGGTGAAGCGAGCCGCGTGCGGATTACGCTGCAGATGTTCTGCGACCGCCGATCCGGTCCGCACGGCGACAAACAGTTCACCGGCGTCGGCCGGACGAAACGGCAGCGTTTCGTCGTGGCGACCGGCATCGATCTCGATCCGGCCGCCCTGTGCAACGATCTCGCGAATCTTCTCGGTGCTATCCATGCACTGTTCTCCAACTTGACTCCGACTCACCAGAAACAGAAAAGCGCTCACTCCACGGCAAGGGACCGGACGGTCCGCTCGAGGCGAGCCTCGGGCGGTTTGGTCCATCGCCGGCTGAATGGGTTCGGGAAGCGGGGCACGCTGGTGCCGCCCCCACGCGGGTGGGATGGGTTGGGACTGTCATCGCGCCGAACAAGATAGTTAGCGGGACGGCGACGGCAACCGTGGTCCGCAGGCGGCTCTCAGTCCGGCCGTGATTCCTCCCTGCCAACCTCTCGCGCCGTCTCGGTGTCTAATCTCGCATCACCCCGATCCCCAGCGAGACGGCCGTTTGGTAGTCAGCGGCGCGGTCGTGTTCGGGCATCAGAGCCCATGACGCAGTGAGGCGCCGGCAGCGGCTGCGGCAGCAATTCGACGGAGAGACTCGATGGAAACGACTTGGCGCGACTTGCGAACGGCGTTGCGTAACCTGCGCCGCAACCCGGTGTTCACCGCTGTTGCGGTCATCATATTGGCGCTGGGCATCGGCGCCAACGTGGCGATGTTCAGCGTGCTGCACTCGGTGGTACTCCGCCCGCTGCCCTATCACGAGCCTGATCGACTGGTCCGGCTCTGGCCGGCCGAGAACTTCAACATCACGCTGGTCGACCTGGTCAGCGAAGGGATGCCAGCGGTGCAGGCGGCCAGCGGCCTATCGCTGTGGCGGTTCACCTTCAGCGGAGAGGGCGAGCCGGAGCAACTCGATGCGGCCTACGTGGGCACCAACCACTTCGAGCTGCTGGGCGTGCGCCCCATGCTCGGCCGTAGCTTCTATCCGGAGGAGCGCGACCCCGGCCGCTCGGACGTGGCGATCCTCTCGTACGACTTCTGGCAGCGCCGCTTCGGTGGCGATCCCGCCGTCGTCGGTCGGAGGCTGCCGATCGAGGCGACCGATCACAGGACTCGTGAGGTGATCGGCGTGATGCCGCCCGATTACCGCGAACTGCGCGGCGAACCCGACGTTTGGGCGCCGATGGCGTTGCCGCCCGGTCGCACCTTCGTTGCCGACAGCACCTGGTGGGTGAACTGGGTCGTCGGCCGACTGGCCCCGGGGGCGTCTATCGCGCAGGCCAACGAGCAGATCCAGACCGTTGCGGGCCGCCTCAAGGAGGACTATCCGCGCTTCTTCGCCGAGGAGGATGTGAGCGGCGCCGATGTCCGGCCGTTGCACGAGGATGTCACCGGCGAGGTGGCCGGGACGCTTTGGCTGCTCGTCGGCGCGGTCGGATTGGTGCTGCTCATCGCCTGCGCCAACCTGGCGAACCTGCTGCTCGCCAGGGCGGTGGGGAGGCGGCGTGAGACGGCGGTGAGGGCGGCACTGGGGGCCACGCGGCGACGACTCATCCGCCAGCAACTCACCGACAGTCTCGTCCTGACTCTTCTGGGCGGCGTGGCAGCGGTCCCGCTTGCCTGGGCGGTCCTCGGGTACCTGAAAGCACATGCGCCGGCCGAGCTACCGCGGTCGGACTCCATCACTATCGACGTCAAGGTCCTCCTCTTCGCGCTTGGCGTCTCGGTTCTGTCGGCGGTGGCGGTCGGGCTCGTTCCAGCGCTACGTGCGAGCGAGGGACGCATCCAGGATCGTCTGCGCGCTGGCGGTCGCTGGCAATCCAGCGGTGGTGGCCACCGCGTGAATCGCGCCCTGGTGGCACTGGAGGTCGCACTGGCGATGGTGCTGGTCACAGCGGGATCGCTGGTGGTCAAGGGCTTTGCCGGGCTACGGACCACCGACCCGGGCTTCCGGCCGGATGGCGTGACCGTGGTGGAGGCGGTGCTGCCTACTGGGCGAGCGTCGAATGCGGAGGCCGTGGCCATGTACTTCGGAGAGGCGCTCGAACGGGTTCGCCGATTGCCGGGCGTCGAGACGGCGGGTGCGATACACCTGTTGCCGTTGACGCCGGACAACTGGGCATTTCCATATCTGGCCGAGGGGCATGCGCCCGACCCGGACCGACCGCTGCCCACGGCGAACTTCCGGCTGGTCGCGGGCGACTACTTTCGCACGGTTGGAATCCCCTTGGTAGAGGGGCGCACGCTGACGGACGCGGACCGGAGTGGTGCGCCTCCCGTGGGTCTCATCAACCGCGCGCTTGCCGACGAGCTCTGGCCGGGCGAAGATCCGATTGGCAAGGAGATCCGCATCTTCCAGAGTATCCCATTCACGGTGGTCGGCGTGGTGGGCGATGTGCGCCAGTACCAACTGGATAGGAAGCCGCTCCCCGAGATGTACCTTCCATCCGGTCAGTGGCGCTGGGCCGTTGGGCGGATGTTCTTGGTGTTGCGCTCGAGCGGTGCACCGCCCTCCGCACGAGCGCTGCGCGAGGCGCTTTGGGCAGTGGATCCGGGGGTGCCCATTCCATCGGTGCGGCCGCTTACGAGTGTGGTGGCCGCATCCGTCGCCGACGCGCGCTTCTTCGCGTCGCTCCTGGCCGGATTCGGATTGTTGGCGCTCGCCCTGGGTGCCCTGGGGGTCTATGGCGTCGCCGCCCACGTCACCCGGGCCCGTACGGCGGACTACGGCATCCGCCTGGCGCTGGGAGCCAAACCCGCAGCCCTCGTCCGACTCATCGTGGCCGACGGATTGCGGCCCGTCGCGATCGGCCTGGGCCTGGGACTGGCCGGATCGTTGCTGACCGGTCGACTGCTCTCGGGGTTGCTCTACGGGGTGGCGCCCACCGACCCATCGGTGTATGGACTCGTGACCAGCGTACTGGTGTCGGCGGGGTTGCTCGCGACGTGGCTGCCGGCTCGTCGCGCTGGCCGGCTCGATCCCGTCGAGATATTACGATCGGAATGAGCCGGCGCTCGAGTCCAGCCGAGCGTCCTTGCCTCCAGGCTGCGGGTCGCCTCGGCAGCGGGTCGAAGGGCCAGCGGGTACATCAGCCGCGGGACGCGGCGCTGGCTTGGTCTCACATGCCAGCGCTCTGGCTGCGATACGCGGCGGAGAGCACCCGATCGCGGTCGTGTTTCGAGCCGATCGTTTCAACGGCGCGGTCGAAGGACGGGCGCAGACTATCTCCCACCGGGTAGCGGTCCAGCAGTTCGAGCAGCAATCCTGACAGCTCGTGGTCCGAGTCGATCTCGACCGCGGATTCGAGAACTGCGCCGACCAACGGATCATTGAGCGTCTGTTCCCTGAGTACCGTTGTCAGCACGCGCTGGCGCTCGAAGTCGGAGGAGATCGTGCTGACCGTCCGGAAGAAAGCGGGGCGCACCGGTCCGCTAATCTCGTAATCCCGCGCCAAGGCGGCGAGCACCTTTCCGAGCTCGTGGTCGGAGTCGATGCCCGTTGCCACGTCGAGTGTCGAGGCGACCGTGGCCGAACTGAGATTCCCCCTCTCCAACAGACTCGTCAGGACGCGGCTCAACTCGGAGCTCGAACCGATCGACCGCGCCGCCGTCACGTAGGACTCCGGCAGCTGCGCGCCCAGCGGATACAGGCTCGCCACCCTTATCAGCAGCTGGCCCAGCTGGTGGTCCGAGCCGATGCTCGCCGCCGCCTGCAACGTGCGGTCGAGCGCGTCCCGGTTCGGCGCGCCGGCTTGCAGTGCCGCCTCCAGGACGCGTCGCATCTCGAAGTCCGAGTCGAGCGAGCCGACGGCCTCGAAGAACGCGTCGGTCATCGCTTCGTCCAGCGGCCGGAGCTGCAGAAGCTCGATGAGTAATTCGGCGAGCTCGTGGTCGGAGCCGATGTTGGAAGCCGACCGGAGCATGGCTCTGGCCAGGTCGGTGCTCAGACCCTCGCGGGTCAGAATCGCCGACAGGACGCGCCGCTGCTCGTGGTCCGAACCGATCGAGCCGGCGGCTTCGACGTAGGCGATACGCACCGACTCGTCCAGCGGCTGATTCTCGGCTACGGCGATCAGCATCTCCGCCAGCTCGTGATCGGAGTCGATCTCTCTGCCGGCCTGCCTGACGATCTCGCGCACCTGCGCGGGTTCCAGCTGGGCCTGGCTGAGCAGGACCGTATAGTACTTCCGCGCCGTGTAGTCGCTGGGTATCTGCGAGATCTCGCTCAAGAGACCGTCGACGCCATCCTGCGCCAGGATGTACTCCGCGCGCTCTGTCGCCTGCAACCCG
>JASFLD010000167.1:0-8216 GCA_050118275.1 Gemmatimonadales bacterium | reverse complement strand
GAAGGTGTGGAAGAACTCTTCCTGCGTTCCCACTTTTCCCGCCAGGAAGTGGGCGTCATCGACGAGCAGCACATCCATGCGACGGTAGCGATTGTGGAACTGGGACGTGCGGCGCGCTTGGATCGCCGCGATCAACTCGTTGGTGAATTGTTCGGTGGGAACGTAGCCGACGCGCCGCCGAGGGTGCTTCGCCAGGACGGCATTCCCGATCGCGTGCATCAAGTGAGTCTTGCCGAGGCCGACGCCGCCGTAAATGAAAAGTGGGTTGTAAGAGGTTCCCGGGGCATCGGCCACGGCTTGGCAGGCGGCGAAACAGAGCTCGTTATTCCCACCGACGACGAAGCGACCCAGCGTGTAGCGAGGATTCAGCGACCCGATCGTTGGTGAGCCCACTTCTGGCGTGGGGCTGTCCGTGAGTTCCTGGCCGTTCGACAGCTCCTCCAGACCGGGCGCCGGGACGCTCGCGAAAGTCGTGTCGGCAGCCTCGTTCGTACCGCGCGGCTCGAACGCCAGCGTGAAGGATGGCCCGAACAGCGTGTGTGCCACGCCCCCCAGAAGCCCGCCGTACTTGTCCTCGATCCACTCGGCCGCGAAATCGCTGGGCGCGCCCACCACCAGCAGGTCGGTCGAGATCGCCAATGCCTCGGTCGGCGCGAGCCAAGTCCGATAGCTGTGCTCCGGGAGCTTGCTTCTGGCACTCTCCAGGATTCGCGACCAGGCTTCCTGAGCAGTCAGCTCCATCAGTAGGCGGCGGGGGTCAGTACGTTAGTGCGCTAAGATGAAAGATGCGGCTTGTTCGGCGGGCCGCGCGCCATCTTAGACGAACCGGTCCGTGCCAGTCAAGGTGCCGGGAGAAAGACGCTCGTCACCGCTGTCGTTGGAGGGTGGATTGCGTGAGGGGGCCAGATCGCGTAATCGTTTGCGGTCAACCGAGAAGGGGAGCGCGATCGTGCGCCTGCGAGATTTCAGATTGGGGCCGGGGGTCGTGGTGGCGGCCGCCTTCATCGGCCCCGGCACGATAACAACCGCGACCGTGGCGGGGGTGGACTACGGACTTGCGCTCGTCTGGGCGCTCGTCTTCGCCGTGGTCGCCACGCTGGTGCTGCAGGAGATGTCGGTGCGTTTGGGCCTCGTTGGGCAGATGGGCTTGGGCGAGGCGATGCGCCGGCGCTTCGGCGGTGGACTGGGCCGCGTGTTGTCGGCGGCCCTGGTCATCGGAGCGATCCTCGTGGGTAACGCCGCCTACGAAACCGGCAACCTGTTGGGTGGGGCGCTGGGCCTGGAAGATCTCCTGGGCGGTGGCGGCCGCCTTTGGGGTCCGTTGTTGGGCACGTCGGCCTTCGCGCTCCTCTGGTTGGGGCGCTATCGGTGGGTGGAGCGGGTTCTGGTCGGCATGGTGGCGGTGATGGGCGCCGTCTTCCTGGCGACCGCCATCGCGGCGCGCCCGGATCTGTCACAGTTGGCCAGCGGCCTGGTGCCGGGTGGTCTACGAGATCAGGCCGCCATGCTGACGGCGCTCGGGTTGGTCGGCACCACGGTGGTGCCGTACAACCTGTTCCTGCATGCCTCGGCGGTTCGTGAACGCTGGCGGGACGCGGCGGATCTGGACGCGGCTCGGGCGGACACGCTGGCGTCGGTATCGGCGGGAGGGGTGATCTCGATAGCTGTGCTCGTCACGGCGGCGGCTCTGCCCGCCACCCTCCACGTGACCAGTGCGGCCGACATGGCACGGGCGCTCGAGCCACTCTTGGGCCGTTGGGCCGGCGCGTTCTTCGCCTGCGGTCTGTTAGCCGCCGGCCTGTCGTCGGCGATTACGGCGCCCCTCGCCGCCGCTTACGCCACCTGCGGGGTGATGGGGTGGGATGCGGATCTGCGCTCGACGAGCGCCCGGTGGGTGTGGGCCACGGTGCTGGGAGTTGGCGTCGCCTTCTCGGCGCTGGCGCTGCAGCCGATACCGGCGATCCTCTTCGCTCAGGCGGCCAACGGACTGTTGCTGCCCATCGTGGCGGTGTTCCTGCTTTACGCGGCCAACGACCGGTCGTTGCTCGGGTCGCGCGCCAACGGCTGGAAGAGTAATCTTCTGGGTGCCAGCATGGTCCTGGTAGCGGCAGCGCTCGGGCTGCGCTCGCTGCTCCGCGCGCTGGCGGGCTTCTGAGCGCGCCGGACGGCTTGATCCGCGGGTTGGGCGCGAATATATTCGCTGCTCTGTTTGCTTCGTGAAAAGTCCTTGGTTGGCAACGAGATCGAGGGGGCGACCCCATGAAACCGACATACCGCCCACGCAACCGGAGGCGACTACGAAAGCACGGCTTCCGGGCCAGAATGCGGACCAAAGCGGGTCGGCAGATACTGGCGCGGCGTCGTCGCAAGGGACGCAAGCGTCTCGCGGCGACGATCCCGAAGAAGTAAGCGGCACCGCGCGCGGACGCTATCGGTTCCCGCGCAGTGCACGCATCCGACGACAGTCGGAGATCAGGGCCTTGTATCGTCAGGGGAAGCGGAGACAAACGGACCACCTGGATGTGTTCGTCGCCGCCTCCCCTTTGTTGCGTATGCGTGTGGCGCTGGTCGTTCCGAAACACGGTAACAAGATCGTGCGACGCAACCAGGTGAAGCGCTGGCTGCGTGAAAGCGCAAGGCTGGAGTTGCTGCCGCTTTGCCGTGACCGGAGAGCCGCGCTGGATGTGTTGATCCGAGCTCGCGCCCGAGCTTACGGCGCTGGCTTCTTGAAGCTGAGGGAAGAAATCCGAGAATTGGCGGAACAGCTATGCTCGCGCGATTCCTCGTAATGCTGGTCCGCGGCTATCAGGTGGCGATATCCCCGTTGCTGCCGCCGTCGTGCCGGTATTCGCCGACCTGCTCGCAGTACGCGATCGATGCGCTCCACCGACACGGGGCGGCCAAAGGCAGTTGGCTGGCGCTGCGGCGCCTGGCCCGCTGCCACCCGTTCCACCCCGGCGGCTACGACCCGGTTCCGTAGCATGGGTACGGAAAAGCGCTTGCTGCTGGCCGTGGTGATGATGTTGGCCGTGGTATTCGGTGTGAACGTGCTCTTCCCGCCGCCCCGGCCGCCGGAGGGTGGCGTGGCGACGGACACGGCGTCGGGGATTCCGGCATCTCAGCCGCCGACCGCCACGCAGCCGCCGGCGGAGAGCCTGCAGTCGGAAACACCCGCCCGGCCGGCCCCCGTCGATACGGTCCAGCTCCCCGAGCTGGAGCCGACGGAAGTCGCGACGGAGGAAGACACGATCTGGGTCAACGGCCCGCTCTACAAGCTAGGCTTCGCTTCGCGTGGCGGCCGCCTGGTCTCGGCGGTGATGACGCAGTTCGAGTCGCTCGCCCCGGCAACGAAGGGGCAGCCGGTCGAGCTCGTTCCGGCCTTTGCTTCCGACTTCCTCTCCCATCGGTGGGTCGTGGGCGACGATACGCTCGACCTGCGGACCGCCCAATTCGAGTTCAGCCCGCCGGGCGGGTTGACGCTGCAATCCGACGGCCCGACGAAGGTCCTCACGCTCACGTACCGTCACCCCGGCACTTCGTTTGTCGCGGAACTGCGCTACACCTTCGATCCCGAGCGATACGTCATCGATCTCGCCGGTCGAATCACCGGCGTTCAGGCGGCGGGTTGGTGGGCGATCGGATTGGGGCCGGGCTTGAAGAGCAACGAGTGGGACCCGGAAGCAGACTACAAGAGCAACCTCACGTTCATGGCGAAGAGCCTCGAGGGAATCGTCTCGCAGAAAGTGGCGGACGTAGGCGCGGGGGAGCGAGTCACGCTGGATGGCCCGTTCGATTGGGTCGCTATTCGCACTAAGTACTTCGTGTCCGCTCTGGTTCTGCCCCCGGATGCGGATGAGGGCAGCCGGTTCGCCGGCTTGATGATCAGAGGTCTGTCCGAGCCTTATCGTGCCGACGGTGTGGTCAGCTTCCCGGTGAGCCGGCAGGGAGAATTCGAGTACGATCTGTATCTCGGCCCGCAGGACTACAGTCGGCTATCCGCCGCGGGGCACGACCTGGATGAAGTGAACCCTTATGGGTACAAGTGGTTGCAGCCGGTTCTACGGCCCCTGGCGGGAGCGATCACGACGATGCTCTTGTGGATGCACCGGTTCCTCGGACTGGGTTACGGATGGATACTGATCATCTTCGGCGTCGGCATCCGGGTCGTGTTGTTCCCGCTCTACCAGAAGAGCATGCGCTCGCAGATGGCGACGATGCGAGTCCAGCCCTTGATGAAGGAGATCCAGGACAAACACAAGGGCGACCCGCAGCGTCTACAGCAGGAGATGATGAAGCTGTACCGCGAGCACAAGATCAATCCATTGGGCGGCTGTCTTCCGATGCTCCTGCCCTTCCCGATCTTGATCGCCCTGTTCTTCGTCTTCCGCGACACGATCGAGTTTCGCGGCGTGCCCTTCCTCTGGCTTCCCGACCTCTCGCGGCCCGATCCGATGTACATCATCCCTGTGCTGATGGGCGCGTCGGTCTTCCTCATGCAGTGGATAGGGCAGCGGTCGATGCCACAGAGCAACCCGCAGATGAAGATGATGATGTGGATCATGCCGATCATGCTGACGGTGCTGTTCCTGAAATTCGCTTCCGGGTTGAACCTCTATTACGCGACGATGAACATCGCCTCGCTGCCGCAGCAACTGTATCTGGCGAAGGAGAGGAAGGCGGTGGCGAACCAGCCGCCGCTGAAACGGAAGTCCAAAGGCTGACGATCGCGATCACGAGAAGGGGAACGGCTGTCGGTTGCCGGCCCCGCGCTGGAGTGCGCGATCGCTTCCGTCACCGCCACGGTCAGTGATGGAGACTATCGCCGCCATCGCAACGGCACCGGGCCGCGCGGCCATCGCCGTGGTGCGACTCTCCGGGCCCGAGGTGCCCGCCCTGATCGAGCGCGTGTTGGGCGGTGCGCTGGCTCCTCGCCGACCGGCCCTCCGCTGGCTGCGACATCCCTCGACGGGCGAGCGGGTCGACCGCCTGCTGGCGACCTTCTTCCCTGCCCCGAAGAGCTATACGGGTGAAGACATGCTCGAGCTGGGCTGTCATGGTGGCCCGCTGGGTCCCCAGTTAGTGCTCGATGCGATGCTCGCCGCCGGCGCCCGCCAGGCGGAGCCGGGCGAATTCACCCGGCGGGCTTACCTGAACGGAAAACTCGACCTGCTGCAGGCGGAGGCGATCCTCGATCTGGTCGACGGCCGATCGGTCGCACAGCATCGTTCGGCGCTACACCAGCTCGACCGTGGCCTGTCGCGACGGATCGAAGAGCTGCGCGAGGCGATCATCCGCTGCGAGGCCCTGTTGGCCTACGATATCGATTTCCCCGAGGAGGACGACGGTCCCGTGGCGCCGGCCCAAATCGACGCGGCGGCTCGCGACGTGAAGGCACGTATCGACCGCCTGCTGGAGATGGCCGGTGAGGGGGAACTGCTGCGCGAGGGTGCCCTGACCGTCATAGCCGGCCGGCCCAATGTCGGTAAGTCGAGCCTTTTCAACGCCTTGTGCGGTTTCGAGCGCGCCATCGTCACCGAGGAGCCGGGGACGACCCGCGACGCGGTGGAAGCCGTCGTCTCGCTGGGCGGATACCCCTTCAGGGTGGTCGACACGGCGGGCCTGCGAGCGGCGGCGGCCCCGGTCGAGCGCATCGGCATCGAGGTCGCCAGGCGCTACATGGCGACGGCGGACGTACTCCTCTTCTGCGTTGACGCCGGTCGACCGCTCGAGGCCGACGAAGTCGAGTTCTTGCGGGCGATCGAAACGGAAGCCGTCGTGTTGGTCGGTACGAAATTGGATCTGCTGAATTCACGTGCCTCCGGCGGCTGGCAAGCCGATGCGCGTCGCACGGCGCAGGTGTCCGTTTCGACCGTCACAGGCGAAGGGCTGAACGAGCTACGCGACCTGCTCGTCGAGGCGGTGTTCGCTGGTAGTCAGCGGAGCGGTGAAACGCCGCTCGTGACGCGACGGCGGCACGCGCGCGCGCTGCGACAGGCGAGCGGCGAGATCTCGGCCTTTCTCGATTCGCACGCCTCGGGCCAAGCGCCGGAGATCGCGGCGACGCATTTGAGGTCCGCGGCGGAAGCGCTGGAGGAACTGCTCGGCGTCATCGCGCCGGACGACTTGCTGGCGCAGGTCTTCGCGGAGTTTTGTGTCGGTAAGTAGGCGGTGCCGGCAGCGTGTCTCCGGCCTCGAGCCGACGCCCCAATTGCGTGCCCCGTCGTGACGCGATAATAGATACGGGCCGGACAGTACATTCCATCGATCGCCCTTCTCATAGGAGGTTCAAGATGCGCCTAGCGAGCGCGCTCATCGTCGGCCTGTCGTTGGCCGTCGCTTGTAGCCGAGCCCCGCGATACGACGTGCTGATTCGGGGAGGCACGATGTACGACGGCAGCGGGTCGGCGCCGGTCGTAGCCGATCTCGCCATCGACGCTGACACGATCGCCGCCGTCGGTGACCTGGCGGAGGCGCGTGGCGACCTGGAGATCGAAGCTGCGGGCCTGGCCATCGCGCCGGGTTTCATCAACATGCTGAGCTGGGCGAACGAGTCGCTGATCGAGGACGGACGATCGCAGAGCGATATCCGCCAGGGCGTCACGCTGGAAGTGATGGGCGAGGGTTGGTCGATGGGGCCGCTCAACGCGCGGATGAAAGAGGAGGCCATCGAGCAGCAGGGCGACATCAAGTACCCGATCGAATGGACGACGCTGGGCGAGTATCTCGACTACCTGGTTGATCGCGGCATATCCACGAACGTTACCTCCTTCGTCGGAGCGACCACGGTCCGCATCCACGAGATCGGCTATGAGGATCGACCTCCCACACCGGAGGAGCTCGAGCGGATGAAGGCGCTGGTGCGGCAGGCGATGGAGGAGGGAGCCGTCGGACTCGCATCGTCGCTCATCTACCCGCCGGCCTTCTACGCCGACACCGAGGAATTGATCGAGCTGGCCAAAGTCGTGGGCGAGTATGATGGCATGTACATCTCCCACATGCGCAGCGAGGGGAACCAGCTTCTGGAAGCGCTGGAGGAGCTCATCACGATCGCGCGGGAAGCGCGCGTCCCGGCTGAGATCTACCACCTGAAGGCCGCCGGCCAGTCGAACTACGACAAGCTGGGCCCCGTCATCGACAGGATAGAGGCGGCGCGCGCCGAGGGCCTACGGATCACCGCGGATATGTACACTTACACGGCGGGCGCTACCGGGCTGGGCGCGGGCATGCCGCCCTGGGTGCAGGAGGGTGGACTGGATGCTTGGATCGGACGACTCGAGGACCCGGCGTTGCGGCCCCAAATCCTGGAGGAGATGCGGACCCCCACCGATGAGTGGGAGAATCTGATGCTCGCCGCCGGCACGCCGGAGAACGTTCTTCTCGTGGGCTTCAAGACCGACTCGCTCAAGCCGCTGACCGGCAAGACGCTGGCCGAGGTCGCGGCGATCCGCGGGAAGTCGCCGGAGGAGACAGCCATCGACCTGGTCATCCAGGATCACAACGACGTCGGCGCGGTCTACTTCATCATGTCGGAAGAGAACGTGGTGAAGAAGATCGAGCAGCCGTGGGTGAGCTTCGGTTCCGATGCGGCGTCGCTGGCGCCGGAGGGCGTGTTCTTGAAGTCGAATCCGCACCCGCGCGCTTACGGCAACTTCGCACGCCTGCTCGGCAAGTACGTGCGCGAGGAAGGGGTGATCACGCTGGAAGAAGCGGTGCGGCGCCTGACCTCTCTGCCGGCGTCCAATCTCAATATCGAGGGCCGCGGCGCGTTGGCGCCCGGCTACTACGCCGACGTCGTGGTGTTCGACCCCGCCACGATCATCGACCACGCGACCTACGCCCAGCCGCACCAGTACGCGACCGGCGTTCGCCACGTGTTCGTGAACGGAGCGCAGGTGATACGCGACGGCGAGCACACCGGCGCGCTGCCAGGTCGCGTCGTGCGTGGCGCCGGCTGGACGGGAGCGGGTGCGCCGTAGGCCTCGGGCGTGGCTGGGCTGGGGCGGTGCGATCGCGCGTCACGCCGGTCCGTCACCCGCTAAAGCCGGTACGAATCCTCGAGTCGCTTGTCCAACCAGCCGAGCAGCAGCGCGTCGGCGACCGCGACGCAGACGCTCACCAGGATGATCAGGAGCAGGACCGACGCGGCGGCGGGGCCGATCGAGCCGGCGGGCATGCCCCCATCCCGATGAGTGGGATGCTCTACGACCCGAATGGTG
>JASFLD010000166.1:0-8310 GCA_050118275.1 Gemmatimonadales bacterium | reverse complement strand
GCGACGGAGAGCCTGACCGCGGTGCGGCAGGCTCTCGAGTTGCTGCTCAGCCTCCGCGCCGTCGTACACGACTCGGTACAGCAGATCGAGGCGCTCGAGTCCACCTACGAGCAGATCGCCGGCTTCGTGAAGCGTATAACCTCCATCGCCGAGCAGACCCACCTGCTCTCGCTCAACGCGGCGATCGAGGCGGCCCACGCGGGACATGAGGGCCGGGGCTTTGCCGTCGTCGCCGAAGAGGTGCGCAAGCTGGCAGCCAACGCCGACGCTGCAGCGCAGGAGGTCGACGAGACGGTCTCGCGCCTTCGCGATTGGGTGAAAGACGCCGTGGCGCGAATGCAGGACGGCGAGGTCCAGGTCGTCAAGGTCGAAGACGTGGCCCGGGGCGCCGAGGGTGCGCTCGATACCATCGCCGCCGGCTTGGCCAAGATCTCTCGAGCCACCGACGAAGCGCTGGCGACAGTCCATCACAGCCTCACGCTGCTCGATCGCGTGGCCGGTCACGTCGAATCGGTCTCGACCACCGCGACAACACACGCCTCGCGAAGCCAGGACGTCAGCGCCGCCGTCCAGGAGCAGTCCGCCACAGCCGAAGAGATCAGCGCATCGGTCGCGCAACTGGTCTCGGCGGCGGAAGGACTGCGACGGGTGGTCGGCGGGTGGCGGGTCTAGTCCCGGAAGGTCCGATTCTTCCAGCTACATCTGTTGCTTCGGCCCTGCGGCCGCCAAAACGAAACCCAGAAGCGCGCCCCCCGTAAGGTTGTGTGGCGCAGCCAGCGCTTCGGCCACCGCAGCTGTTTGACGGTTGCAGACAAGTCCATCGGTTGCGCGACCGGGCGTCGGTCAGTATAAAAACCGACAGGCTCCAAGCGCCACATTGTCACCGGGAGAATCCGCCACCTGATAGGAGCAGTTCACAACATGAAGCGAATTGGTCTACCTCTCGCGGCTGCAGTCGTTCTCGCCGCCCAGCCAGCCCACGCACAGGCCCTCAGCTTCGGCGTGAGGGGCGGCCTCAATAGCGCGACCGCCGACCTCAAGGGCGATAACGAGTACGATGTCGGCAATCGTACCGGCTTCCATGCCGGGCTCGTCGGCTACGTCAACATCGCCAAGAACTTCGCGCTACAAACCGAGATGATGTACTCGCAAAAGGGATTCGCCTCGGGTGGCAGCGATATCGCCCTGAATGTGACCTACTTCGAGATCCCCGTCTACGCCGTCATCAAGATGCCGACCAAGGTATCGCCGCACGTCTATCTCGGCTTCGTGCTCGGCCTCGAGACTGGGTGTAAGGCGTCGGCAGGTGACATCAAAGACGTCGACTGTGACACGGCCGTCGAGCAGAACCTGGGGACACCGCGCACCAAGGGTGCCGACTCGGGCGTCATGTTCGGCGGCGGCGTCACGTTGCCGATGGGCCCCGGAGACATGCTGGTCGACGCGATCTACAACTACGGCCTGACCAATGTCGCCGAAAGCGGTGGAGAATTCTCCAGTCTCAAAACCCGCACCTTCTATCTTTCCGCCGCCTATCTGTTGCCGATCGGCGGCCGGGGATATGAACCTCCCCGCTGAGCCGGTCGGCTAAGCCGCGCCGTCGCGTCCTCATGAGCCCTACCGACGGGTCCGGTAGGGCTCTTCTCGCGCCCGTCCGGACCCTCGCTTCCCTTCCAGTTATGTTGCCCGTCGAGCCTTGTCGAATATCTTGCGAGACCGGCCGGAACAGCCCCCGCCTCGATTGGGTCGGAGAGAAAACGCGGAGAAGACCAGCGATATGGCGATTGCGACTTTCGCGGCGGGATGCTTTTGGGGGGTCGAGGCCGCTTTCCGCAAGGTGACGGGCGTACGCAGTACTGCGGTCGGATACACCGGGGGGACGGTGAAAGAAGTCACTTATCAGCAGGTGTGCAGCGGCGCGACCGGCCACGCAGAAGCGGTTCGCGTCCAGTACGACCCGGAAGAAGTCTCTTACGAGGGGTTGCTGGAGGTGTTCTGGAATATCCACGACCCCACTACCCAAGACCGCCAGGGTCCTGACGTGGGCAGCCAGTATCGCTCCGCAGTCTTCTACCACGACTCCCGGCAGAAAGACGCGGCGGAGTCCTCCAAGCAGAAACTCGAGCGCAGCGGTCGCTATTGGAATCCGATAGTGACAGAGATTACGCCAGCCTCGGAGTTCTATACGGCTGAAGAACACCATCAGCAGTACTACGAGAAGCGGGGCCTCGAGTAGCCGTGGCCGCCGGCAAGAACCCAGCGCTGCTACCTCGTGAACACGGCGCCTACGCGCAGGTCACTTTCCCACTGCTCACCGCCATCGCACTCGGCGGCATTACGCCGGCGTCGCTGCTCCTCGCTCTCGCCGCCGTCACCGGGTTCCTCGCTCACGAGCCGCTGCTCGTCCTGCTGGGCGGCCGAGGCGGTCGCGCCCAGCGCGAGATCGGAGCGGCGGCGCGGCTACGCACGACTTGGCTGGTCGTCATCGGCTTACCCGCCGGGCTGATCGGTCTCTGGTTGGCCCCTGCGGCGGCGCGCGTTGGTGCCTCGATTCCGTTGGCGCTGGCGCTTCTACTCGCGCCGCTGGTCTTTCGGCGTCAAGAGAAGACCGCGATCGGCGAGCTGCTGGTGGCTGTCACGCTGTCGGCGACGTTGATCCCCGTGGCCGTCGCCGGCGGCGCCGCCTTGTCCGTGGCGGCGGGCGCCGCCGCCGTCTGGGCCGCGGTGTTCGTCCTGGGCACGCTGACGGTACGTGGCATCATCGCGCGAGCGAAGAAGACCGCGCAACCCGGCTGGCGGCACTATCTCGCTCCGGCACTGAGCGTCCTCGCGATCGGCCTGGCAGCCGCGTTAGCTCTGGCAGACGGGGTGCCGCCGCTGGCGGCGGTGGCCGTCGTGCCCACAGCCTTCGTGGCGTTGGCCTTCGGGCTGGCGGGCGTTCATCCGCGCAATCTGCGTCGGATGGGCTGGTCTCTGGTCGCGAGCAACCTGGCCGTTCTGGCGGCGCTCATCCTGGGCCTCAGCTGAGCACCGCTGGAGCGACGCTTGCGCCGCTCGACCCGGCGGCTGAGGGAGCCGGAGAAAGCGCCTGGGAAGCCGGAGCGGGACCAGCCACAGCTAGCCTTTCTAGCCTTGCGCGCTCACGACCTCGTCGTAGACCATACGCGCGACGTCCGCGATCAACACGTCAGCATCCGCGCTGTCTTCGATCCCTTTCGTCAGCACCACCAGGACGAAGGCTCTTCCGTCCGCGGTAAAGACGATCCCGCCGTCATGACGGATCCCGGTGATCGAGCCCGTCTTGTGCGCTACCCGCGTGCCCTCCGGTAGCCCGGCGGGAATTCCCTCGTTGAACCGCTGGCGCGACAAGATCTCGATCATCTCCCGGCACGACTCGGGGCTCGCGGCGCGCTGCTCGTAGATCGCCGTAAATATGATTCCCAGGTCGCGGGCCGTCGTCGTGTTGCTGAGGCCGGCATTATAGGCCTTGATATCCTCGACGCCACGCAGTACCTCGATCGAGTCGGCGCCCAGCTCCCGCATCGTCGCCTGGACCCGCTTCGCGTCCACGAGTTCGATCAGGATGTTGGTCGCCAGGTTGCTCGAGACGGTGATCATCAACTCGGTCAGCTGCCGGATGCTCTCTCTTTCTCCCAGCCGGGCATAGAGAGTACCCTCGCTGTCGTCCGGCACACTCAACTCGTACGGCGAACCGTCGACGATCGACGTGAAGGTGTTGTGGACGGTCACGCTGTCGTCGAACGTGAACCTTCCTGCCTCGGCATCCCGGAACAGTTGGATCATCACGGGGACCTTCATCATGCTGGCCGCGTGCACGCGGCTGTCGGCGTCTAGGAGGATGGAATCGCCGCTGCTCAGATCCCGGAAGTAGATGCCGACCACATCCGCACCGCTCGTCTCGACCCGGGCCTCGAGCCGCGACCTGAGCCCGGCCAGTCTGTCCGGCCCACAAGCCGAGCTCCCCAGCACCAGCCCACCCAACAAGGCACCCATGCCAAGCCTCGAATACCGTCGTAGCACTGACATCTTCCCATCGTATCGCTCTGTGGAAACATGACTGCAGTCAATAGCAACTTAACTCACCGGGCACCCGCGCACAGCCTGCGGTTTGATGCCGCCATCCTCAGTCCGTACGTTGGTGCCAATAGACTCTCGTTCGGAAGCATACGCCCGGAAAACGCCCAGCCCTCGAGGGACGCCACCATGACGCACCGACGATCTTTCATCAAACAACTCGCCTCCGTCGCCGGCGCCTCCGGACTCGGCAGCCTGCTGGCGCTGGACGAGTCGGTCTCGGCCCAACTCCGCTCTTTGACACCAGCGCGGGACGATGACGTCTCATGGTCCAGCCTGCGCGATCGTTACCTGCTGGCACCCGAGGTCATCTACCTCAACCACGGTTCCATCGGGACCGTCCCCCGGATCGTTCACGAGGCGCACGTCGCCTACCTGCGAGCCTGCGAGTCGAATCCGTGGCTCTACATGTGGGGGGGCGCCTGGGACGAGCCGGGGGAGATCGTGCGGCAGAAAGCGGCGCGCCTGCTGGGCTGCGCGCCGACGGAGCTGGCGATCACCCACAACACCACCGAAGGCTTCAATACTCTGGCCGGCGGGCTGGACCTGGGACCGGGCGATGAGGTCCTGTTCAGTTCGCTCAACCACGCCGGCGCCAGCATCTGTTGGCGTCACCATGCCGAAACGAAGGGCTTCGTCGTCAAGACGTTCGACTTCCCCATCCTCGACGCTCCGTCGTTGACCGCCGAGGACGTGCTCGACGCCTACGATCGGCACATCGGAAGCCGGACCCGCGTCCTCGTCTTTCCCCACATCGACAATACCATTGGGCTCCGCTATCCGGTGAAGGAGCTCACGGCGCTGGCGAAGAGCAGAGGCGTGGAGATCGTCGCGGTTGACGGGGCCCAGTCGCTCGGGATGGTCGACGTCGACGTGACCGACGCCGGCGTCGATGTCTACAGCGCCAGCCCGCACAAGTGGATCCAATCTCCCAAAGGGCTCGGGCTCTTCTTCGTGCGGCAAGAGCTCCAGGAGCGCATCCGTCCAATGTGGGTGACCTGGGGGCAGGCACGCTGGCAAGGGACAGCGCGGGCCTTCGAGGACTACGGGACGCGCAACCTACCCGAGGTCATCACGCTGGGCGACGCCATCGATTTCCAGACCGCGCTCGGGGTCGAGGCGAAGGTGAAACGTTACCGCGAGATCTGGAACCGATTCCTAGCCAAGAGCGACGGAGCGGAACGCGTGATCTGGCGGTCGCCGCGCGACTGGGAGCGCTCGGCATCGCTCTTCGCCCTCGAGATTCGCGACATCTCGAGTCTCGCAGTCTTCGACCGCATGTACCGCGAGGACGGCTTTGTCTTCCGCCCTTTCCAGACCCAACAACTCAACACCATCCGCATCTCGCCCAACGTCGTCAACAGCGAGGACGAGATCGACCGGTTCTTCGCCGCCGTGGAACGTTTGCCGCGGGAATGAGCCGCGTGGCTGGCGGCGGCGCCCAAATGGGATACAATAGTCATTGATAACCGTTCTCATTACCGGAAAAAGGCAGCCGCTATAATGAGCGCCCACACGTCTGACGGTAACGGCACTCAGCGCCCTAGCTCCCGTGGTCCGGGCGCTTCGGGAATCGCCCGAGTGCGAGAGCTTCGCGACGCGACGGTGATCCGCTTCGCCGGCGACTCCGGCGACGGGATCCAGCTCACCGGTACTCAGTTCGCCATGGAGAGCGCCCTGGCTGGCAGCGATGTCGCGACCTTCCCGGATTATCCAGCCGAGATCCGCGCACCCGCCGGGACCACTTACGGCGTCTCTGCTTTCCAGGTCCACTTCGGATCGGTGGACATCCGGACGTCCGGCGATGAGCTGGACGTCCTGGTCGCCTTCAACCCGGCGGCGCTCAAGGTCAACCTGTCCGACCTGCGCATCGGCGGCATGGTGGTCGCCGACGAGAGCTCGTTCACCGATCGGAACCTGAAGAAGGCCGACTACGAGCGGAGCCCCCTCGAGGACGACACCCTAGCCCCCTATCAGCTGATCAAGCTGGACATCACGCGCCTGACCGAGGAAGCCGTCAAAGACTTCGGTCTGTCCTCCAAGGAAGCCCGCCGCTCCCGCAATCTCTGGGCACTGGGCCTCATGCTGTGGATGTACGGCCGCGACCGGGCGGCGACGATCGAGTGGCTGAAGCAGAAGTTCACCAAGCAACCCGAGATCGCCGCGGCCAACGTCGCCGCGCTGAACGCCGGGCACGCCTTCGGTGAAACCGCCGAGATGCCCAGCGATATCGTCGGTTACACCGTGGCGGCCGCCGACGTCGAGCCGGGACTGTACCGCACCGTCACCGGCACCGATGCGACGGCCTTCGGTCTCCTGTCCGGAGCCCGCGCCGCCGACTTGGGACGCATCGTCTTCGGGTCCTATCCGATTACGCCCGCTTCGCCGCTCCTCCACGCAATGGCGAAGCTCGCACAATACGGGGTGGTGACCTTCCAGGCGGAGGACGAGATCGCCGCGATTTGCTCGGCGATCGGCGCCTCCTACGGCGGCGCGCTCGGCGTGACTTCTAGCTCCGGGGCCGGCGTCGCGCTCAAGACCGAGGCCGCCGGCCTGGCCGTCGGCACCGAGTTGCCGCTGGTCATCGTCAATGCTCAGCGGGCCGGACCTTCCACCGGCATGCCGACCAAGGCCGAGCAGGCCGATCTGCTTCAGGCTCTGCACGGACGCCATGGCGATGCGCCGCTGGCCGTCGTCGCCGCCGCATCGCCCGTCGACTGCTTCGAGGTGGCGCGCGAAGCGGTGCGGCTGGCTACCCATTTCATGACCCCGGTCATCATGCTGACCGACGCCTATCTGATGAACGCGGCGGAACCGTGGGCGATACCCGACGTCGACGCCTTGCCCGGTTACCCGGTGGAATTCCGCACCGATCCGGAGGGATTCCACCCGTTCCTGCGCGATCCCGAGACGCTGGCCCGGCCCTGGGTCCGGCCGGGGACGCCCGGACTGGAGCACCGTATCGGTGGTCTGGAGCGAGACCACGACACTGGAAACATCTCCTACGACCCAGAGAACCACGCCCGCATGACCGAGGCACGCGCCACGAAAATTGCCAGAATCGCCGATCACATCCCGCTGCAGAAACCCGAACTGGGGCCCGAGGGCGGGCCGCTGGCCGTGGTGGGCTGGGGCTCGACCTACGGGCCGATCTACCAGGGAGTGCGACGAGCCCGGAAGGAAGGCTACGACGTCGCTCACATCCACCTGCGCTACCTGTCGCCCTTCCCGCGCAATCTGGGCGAACTACTCCGCGGGTACGAGCAGATCCTCGTTCCGGAGATGAACAGGGGTCAGCTCGTGACGTTGCTGCGCAGCGAGTACCTGATACCGGGTGAGCCGCTCACCAAGGTGAGGGGCCAGCCGTTCAAGATCGCCGAGATCCACGACGCGATTCGAGAGAGAATGGAGAAGTGACGATGGCCATCGCGACCGAAACGAAGATCAGGTCCGCCGACTTCTCATCGGACCAGGAGGTACGCTGGTGTCCCGGCTGCGGCGACTACGCCATCATCAAGGCGATCCAAAAGACGCTGGCCCAACTGGGGCTGAAGCGCGAGAACACCGTGTTCGTCTCGGGGATCGGCTGCGCCGCACGCTTCCCTTACTATATGTCGACCTACGGATTCCACACCATCCACGGCCGCGCACCGGCCTTCGCCACGGGCATCAAGCTGGCGAATCCCGGTCTCGACGTCTGGATCGTCAGCGGCGATGGCGACGGGCTGAGCATCGGCGGCAACCACACGCTCCACATCCTGCGCCGCAACCTGGACGTGCAGATCTGCCTATTCAACAACGAGATCTATGGGCTCACGAAAGGCCAGTACTCGCCCACGTCGCGGCAGGGCACGTTGTCGCCCTCCAGCCCCATGGGCTCGCTCGAGCGGCCGCTCTCGGCGTGTTCCCTCGCCTTGGGCGCCGGCGCGCGGTTCGTGGCCCGCTCGGTGGACACCCTGCAGAAGCACCTGGTGGAGGTATTGAAGCGGGCCCACCAGCATCACGGGACCTCGTTCACCGAGATCTTCCAGAACTGCATCGTCTTCAATGACGGCGCCTTCGCGGATTTCACCGATCGCTCCATCGCCGTCGATCGGCAGATCCACGTCGAGCACGGTCAGCCTCTGATCTTCGGTGCCGAGAAGGACAAGGGCCTTCGTCTGAAGCCAGGCACCCTGCAGCTGGAAGTGGTGACCATCGGCGACGGGGGCGTCG
>JASFLD010000165.1:0-8313 GCA_050118275.1 Gemmatimonadales bacterium | reverse complement strand
GCAATTTGGCCTGAGGTTCGGCGAGCGCGGTGGCGATCCGGCCGACCTCGGCGGCCCGATCGGTGAAGTAGGGTCCGACGACGGTGCCGCCGATGCGGAAGGGATTCTCGTGGCCGGTCATGGGCGTCCTGCCTAAGTCATCGCTTACAACGTCGCAATTTACTCAATGTAGACTTACTAAGCAATGACTTATTCAGAAGTCGCCCGGCAATCAGGTCGGCCGATTCAATGTCGAATGTCCAACATCGCCAACATCGAATGTCGAACATCGAAATGTCGAACATCGAAGGTTCGATGTTCGGTGTTCACGTCGACGTTCACATTCGATATGACACTCGATATTCTCTGTTCGATATTCGACTGTTCGATATTCGCTTGTTCGATATTCGACTGTTCGCTTCTCTCTGCTCAGTTTCGCGCCGCCCAGCCGATCACGATCCCCACGCTCGTCACCAGCCAGACCAACGCCAGCGCGCCGAATACCCAAAATTCCACTGGCTCGAGCTTCTGACGGCCGCGCTTCCCGTGGAACCACGCACCCGTCACTACGGCCGGCAGCCCCGTCACCGTCGCCACCAACACCAGTCGCACCACCAGCTCCGACACCATCCCGTGCTCCGCGAAGAACCCCACCACCTGTAGCAGGCCCCAAGCGACGATCACGTAACCGATGATGATCTGCGGCATGTGCCGCTCGGTCATCCGGCGTAGCAGACCCGCCGGTGTAGACGCGACCTTCGGGCCAGCCTCCGCCCGATTCTCAGCCGTCTTTAGCCGCTCCGCAACGTCCGCCGCGCTGGGCCGGTGCTTGGGATCCTTCGCCAGGCAGCGCAGCAGCACGTCCTCGAGTAACGGATCGGCTCCCGGCTTCAGCTCCGACAACTTGCGCGGCTCCTGGCGGATATGCGCAGTGATCTTCTCGCGCCGCGACTTCGCCTCGTACGGCCCTCGTCCCACTGCCAGCTCGTAACCCAGTAGCCCCAGCGCGTAGAGGTCGCTCCGCTCAGTGACGTCGTCACCGCGCAGCTGTTCCGGGCTCATCAGACTGGGATCTCCGACTCGCTCGCCCGTCTTCGTCAGACGCAGTGGCGCGCCCGTCTCGCCGCTGGCCAGGATGGCCGCGATCCCGAAGTCGGTCAACAGAACCCGGCCCGTCGACTCCTCGAACAGCACGTTGCCGGGCCGAATGTCACGGTGAACGATGCCCTTCCGGTGGGCAGCGGCTAGCGCCGACGCGACCTCCGCAACGACGCGCCGCGCCTCCCCGGCTTTCAGCGGGCCGCGGGCTAGCAGCCGCTCCGCCATTGTCCCGCCCTTCACGTACTGCATGACGAAGTAGGGCAGGTCGTTCGACAGCCGGCCGACGCGGTGGATCTGCACGATGTTCGGGTGCGACAGCGAGGCCACGGCCTGGCTCTCACGCTCGAAGCGCAGCCGGGCGCGCTGGTCGGCGGCGTGCTTCGGGAAAAGGACCTTAACCGCCACCAGGCGCTTGAGCGCCCCTTCGCGCGCTAGATAGACGGCCGCCATAGCGCCGACGCCCAACGGCCGCACGATCTCCAGGTCGGGCGCCAACTCGTGCCGCAGCATCGCCTCCGTCTCTTCATCCAGACCCTCGGGCGGTGAGGACGGCTCGTCCCCGTCGCCTGCCGATTCGTCCATCTCGCGCTCCTCAGGCGCATCCTGCGGTTGGCTTTCGTGTTCGCTTACCATTTCTCCAGTCAGTCCGTTGTTCGCCGCATGCCTAGCGCTCTCGCCCCTCGTCCCGGATGATGACAGCAGGGACCGAGTGCTGATCGACGAGCGCGTTGAAGCGCGGGATGTCGTCCGCGACTATGGCGGCTAGCCGGTCCAACTGCACCTGCAATTGGCCCGACAGCTCGTCGAACACGGCGTACGATTGGCTCGTCGGCCTCGCATCGGCGCTGGCGACGATGCCAGTCAACGCGGCGATCTTGTTGTTCAACTTGATCGGGTAATTGAGCGGATCCTGCCGGCTCCGGTTCCTGGTCTGATAGATCTCGTTCTCCACCTCGGCCAGCGATTCCTTGATCCGCTTGGCCTCCTGCGCGATCTCGTCCTCGAACGGCTCGCCCGCCACGCGTTTCAGCACGCCGTCGATCTGCGAGCGGATATCCCGGATGCGCGACACGGCATCGTTCGCCTCGCTGACCCGATCCCGAATCCGTATCAGGAAGTCGAACTGCTCGCGCAAGTCGGCATCGGTCGCGGCGACCCGCGGATCCTTCACCACGTGGAACGACTCGGTGAACGTTCGGTCGCCCACGCTCAGCCTCACCTGATACGTCCCCGGAGCCGCGCGGGGTCCCGACGTCGTGCCCGCCCACATGATCAGCCCTGGAAAACGACTGGCATCCGGATAGCGCAGATTCCAGACGAACCGATTCATGCCGGCCTGCTGGGCGACCTCGCCTTCTTCGTCGCCCTCCTCCGGCTGACTCGAGAACTCGCGAATCAGGGTGCCGTCTTCCTCCAGAAACGCCAGCTTCACTTCGGCTTCGGGCTCGTTCTTCAGGTAATAGTAGACCACGGCTCCGCTGGGCGGATTCGCCGCGACGCCCGGGAACGAGCCGCCGAACCCGAATCCGCTGCCCAGGCGATACACCTCGCGTGGGGTGAATAGGTGGGCATCTGCCGCCGCCACTCCGTCGTTCAGTTGATACAGCGGTGTCAGGTCATCGAGGATCCAGAACGAACGACCGTGCGTCGCCAGGACCAGGTCATTCTCTTTGACCTCCATGTCCCGCACCGGCACCACCGGCAAGTTGAGTTGCAACGACTGCCAGTGCTCGCCGTCGTCGAACGATACGTAGACGCCGAACTCGCCCCCGGCATACAGCAGACCGCGTCGATTGGGATCCTCGCGTACGACGCGGATGTAGTGACCCGCCGGAATTCCCCTGACGATCTTTCTCCAGCTTTGACCGTAATCGGCCGTCTTGAAGATGTAGGGACTGAAATCGTCCAACTTGTAGCGGTTCACCGCGACGTACGCTACGCCCGGCTGGTGCGCCGACTCATCGATGGCGCTCACCAGGCCCCACTCGGGCATGTCGCGCGGCGTGATGTCGTTCCAGGTCACGCCGCCGTCGCGAGTGATGTGAATCAATCCATCATCGCTGCCCGCCCAGATGGTGTTCGCATCGTGACGTGAGGGAACCAGCGCGAAGATCGTGTTGTAGTACTCGACGCTCGTGTTGTCCTTGGTGATCGGCCCGCCCGAAGAGATCTGCTTCGTCTTGTCGTTCCGGGTCAGATCGGGACTGATCACCTCCCAACTCTGCCCCTCGTCGCGCGAGCGGAAGACGACGTTCGCGCCCACGTATAGTTCGTCAGGATCGAGGGGTGACAGCACGATCGGGAAAGTCCACTGGAACCGGTACTTCAGCTCCGCCGCTCCCCAGCCCATCGGGTTGTCCGGCCACGGGTGGATGGCCCGATCCTGATCAGTCTCATGATCGTAGCGTGAGATCGAGCCGCCGTAGCAACCGGCGTACGACACATCCGGTTGATCGGGACGCACCGCGATATAGCCGCTCTCGCAGCCGCCCACCGTGTACCAGTCGTGCTCCGTGATCCCGAAGCCCGTCGTGCGGCTGGGCGTGCAGACAGTGCTGTTGTCCTGTTGGGCACCGCACACCTGGTAGGGGAAGTGCTCGGTCGTGGTCACGTGATAGAACTGCGCCGTCGGCTGGTTGTTCTGCTCGCTCCAGTTGGCGCCGCCGTTGTAGGTGACGTTGGCGCCACCATCGTTACCCTCGATCATGCGGCTCGCATCGTCAGGTGCGATCCAGAGGTCGTGATTGTCGCCGTGAGGCGTACCGACCGACTCGTAGGTCCGGCCGCCGTCCGTCGACTTCCAAAAGCGAACGTTCAGCACGTAGACCGTGTTGACGTTCTCGGGATCGGCATAGATGTGGGTGTAGTACCAGGCGCGCTGGCGTAGGCTGCGGTCGTCGTTCACCTTTCGCCAGGTGACGCCGGCATCGTCGGAACGGAACACGCCACCGTCTTCCGCCTCGACGATCGCCCAAACGCGATCCGAGTTCACAGGCGACACCGTGACCCCGATCTTCCCCAACGTCCCCTTCGGCAGACCCTCATTGCGGCTGATCTCGGTCCACGTGTCGCCGCCATCGCTGGACTTGAACAGGCCGCTTCCCGGGCCGCCGCTCTCCATGCCCCAGGGCAGACGACGCGCCTGCCAGAGCGCCGCATAGAGAATCCGCGGGTTGTTGGGGTCCATCGCCAGATCGATGCCGCCCGTATTATCGTCCCGATAGAGTACCTTGTCCCAAGTCGCGCCGCCGTCGCGCGAGCGAAAGATACCGCGCGTCTCGTTCGGCCCGAACGCGTGTCCCAGCACGGCGACGTAGACCAGATCAGGATCCTTGGGATGCACGACGACGCTGCCGATCTGCCCCGCATCGCGCAGCCCGATGTGCGTCCAGCTCTTTCCCGCGTCCGTCGACTTGTACATGCCGTCCCCGGGCGAAGTGTTGCCCCGGATGCACGCCTCGCCGGTGCCGACGTAGACGACGTTCGGATCGGATTCGGCCACGTAGATCGCGCCGATCGATCCCGAAGCGAAGGCCTCGTCGGAGACGGGCTCCCACGTCGCGCCGCCGTTGATCGTCTTCCACACGCCACCCCCGGTGGCGCCCATGTAGTACACGTAGGGCTGGCTGGCCACTCCCCCCACCGCCACGACGCGACCGCCGCGATAAGGACCGACCATGCGCCACTCCAGCGCGTCGAAGAGGCTCTCGTCGTAGCCCTGGCCCGACGCCTCATTGGCCAGACCCAGCCCCAACGACAACACGGCCAGCACTAGTGCGCGATGCAGCAAAGAGCGCGACGGTCTCATGGTCCCTCCCTGGTGGACGTCTCGTACCCTGCGGAGTGTGCGTCGTCCCGTTTCGATTATGGGCTGGATGTCATCCTAGCTGCGCAGCATCGTCTGCGCCAGCGCCTGCAGGCCTCCTCAAGTCGCCGGGGACCGAACGGCGCGGCCGAGGGAACCCTTGCGCACCCGGCCTAGCCGGGCCACAGCCAACCGAACACGGCTCCCGTGAGCAGGCCGAAGGCCAGCCCATCGACGACGCTCTTCCAGACGCTGCCCCAGGTGTGCCCGAACCAGATGGCGGTGGGAACTTCGGCCGCGGCGTACGCCAAGAAGGCCGTTGTGCCCAGAACGCGGAAGACATGTGCATACCCCGCGGCGACGGGAATCGCCGCATAACCGACGTAGGCGACCAAGAACGACACGGCGAGCGTGAACAGGAAGTAGTAGATCAGGCTTCTCTTCAGGTTCGGGGCGTCGCGGATGATGAGCGAACCCACCGGCCCCGTCTTCAGCTTCTCCGACGCCTCAGGCTCCTTCGCTCCCTCGGGCGTCATGGCGCGCGGGAACACGTACTGGCCGCGCTCGAGCCCCAGATCCTCGATCGCCTGGAGAAGACGCCACTCATTCGCGATCCCCACCCAATCCGAGCGATGATGCGGCAGCACCATCCAGGCGACGAAGGCCGCGAAGAAGACGATCACAGCCGACAGTAGAATCGGTAGCCACAGCGAGATCAGACTGACTTGTTCCATCGTGACCTCCCCAGAATCGTGGCAGCCGCCGCAGCCGCGCTCCGACGGCGGGACACCGGCTCACTCGAGCTCGAACGCCATGTAGCTGAGCCGTCCACGTCGCTCGACGTGAAGCACGACAGGCTGGCCGACCTGTACGGCATCGATCGCCGCCCGCAACTGGGCGAGACTATCTATCGGTCGGCCGTTCAGGGCGAAGACGACGTCACCCGGGGCCAGGTACGTGGCGCCGTACACCGCGTCCGGAGCCCGGGCGGCGACCAGCACACCCGAGCTAGAGCGCAACCCCGGCAGCATGGCGGCGGCCTGTGCCGTTAAATCGAGACCGAGTATACCCAATCTCGGTATCAAGTTCTCTTCCGGCGTCACCATCAGCGTGAACCGCGTGACGTCATCGGGCCGCTCGATGACGGGCACCCGCACGTTCAACGTATCCGAACCCCGCAAAACGGCCAGGCGGACTGTCGCGCCGACGGGCCGTTGATAGATGTTCACATCCAGCTGGCGTCCGTTCTCCATCGTCTTGCCATCCACCGCCAGAACGATGTCGCCGATGCGGAGTCCCGCCAGCGCAGCGGGGCCACCGGGGTAGACGTCACCCAAGACCACGCCCCACTGGCGCGGCAGCCCTAGGCCCTGGGCCAACGTCGGTGTGACGGTCTGAGCGTTGACGCCGATGACGCCCCGGCGCACGTAGCCCGACAGCTTGATCTGCTGATAGACATTGCGGACGATGTTGCTGGGCGCCGCCAGCCCGATCCCTTCGCTGCCCCCCGATTGTGACAGAATCAGAGTATTGATACCCACGACCCGTCCATCGGCATCGACCAGCGGACCCCCGCTGTTTCCAGGATTGATCGGCGCGTCCGTCTGGATATAGACCATCGGGTCTTCCGGCCTCAGTTGTCGCGCCTCGGCGCTGACGATCCCCATCGTGATGGAGTTGTCCAGTCCCAGTGGGCTTCCGAAGGCGAAGACCAGCTGACCCATCCTCACCTCGTCCGAATCACCGAGGTCCAGGTACGGCAGGCCCGTCTCCCGGACACGCAGTACGGCGAGATCCGTCTCACGATCGACGCCCACGACCTGCGCACCGACGACCTTGCCTCGCGGCTTCAAGATCGATTCGCCCGGTGCGTTCCCGGCCGGTAACGGCAGACGCACACGGATCCGCCCCGCGCCCTCGATGACGTGGAGGTTGGTCACGATGTAACCCTCGGGATCGAGGATGACGCCCGATCCGCCGACGCGTCTTCGCGTCAGCAGACCGGTGCCCGGCGCATCGCCCTGCTGGAGCGGCTGATAGCCCGAGGCGATGATCGCCACAACCGCCGGATTGACGCGTTCCGCCAAGTTCTCGAATCGCTCACTGAGCGCCCTACCTTCGCCGCGGGCCCCTTGGCTCACCGGTCGCTGGGCGAAGGAGTCCGACGGCCCGGCCAGCGCGAGGACCGTCGCTAGCCAGACAACGCACGCTTCGGTTCTCTTCACCACTCGGCCTCCCTCAAAGTGTCCGGACCGACCGCGCATCGACTCACGACCTGGACTCCGGGGGAAATCTCGCCAACATCCTGGCCACCGCCTCGTCGATCCGCTGGTTAATGGTCTCCTGATCGGGATCGCTAAAGGTCTCACTCGCCCTCCCCTCCCAGATCACCTTTTCGCCGGATGCGTCGGTCACGAAAAGGACCAGCGTTCCCTTCTGATAGGTTCGCGTCTCAGTCTCGCCCGATACGTACCCTAGCCGCTGGTCGGCATACATCGTCCTCTCGTCAATCTCGCTTTCGACCACGACCACGTACCCAACGCGAAAATCAGGTTCGTTCGTCACGGCCCGGTATCCTTTCGCCTCCAGTTCGCGCGTCAAGGCCCGGATGATCCGGCGCTCCGACGCCGGCCTCACCGCCCGTCGCTCGCCCGAGTCGGGACGTATCAGCGAGTACCCGGTCAGGCCGCGAAACTCGGCCCGGCGGTCGAAATCCGTCGCGACCGTCATGGCGGAGCCGCAGCCAACGGCCAGCATCACACCCAGTGCAACGGCCAGCACCGATGACGGCCTCTTGATCGATTCTTTCCAGTGGTACGACATGTCTACCCCGTCGACCGCATTCCCGCCGCTTCGGTCCCCCGGACGCCGAGTTAGACGGAGTTTCGCCACGCGACCGACCTTCGAGTCGATTGCTGGATACCGGTCCCGTAATTGATAAGGACGTTCAAGGCCTCCAGCAACGCCGGATCGTCTGGCGAAGCCCGCGAACGCGCGCGCTTGACTTGGCCGACCGCCGACGCATAATGGCAGCGCAGAACCATGCGCGACAGGCTGACCATCGGCAATCCACTGGCATCCGCCACGAACGCGAGTGGGTCGTTCGAGCGGGAACTGAGCGACCTCATCAGCAAGCGCACCCGCCTGATGCTGATGATCGCGACCGGTGTGGTGTTTGTTCTTTTGGTCGTCGATTTCTTCATCGCCGAGCCACGGACCGGCCTTCAAACCGGGCTGACACCTCTGAAGTTGCAGGTCAGGTTGGCGCACTTGTTCTCCTTCGCCGCCGCCACGCTGGTCACCTATGCGCTCAGGCGTGGGTCGGTACGGCAGTTCCAGCTGCTCGCCTTTTGGGCGCTGGCTTGCAACCTGGTGCTGGCTATCCTGCTCAACGCATCCGTCTCGCCTCACGAGGAGCCCTATTTCGC
>JASFLD010000164.1:0-8356 GCA_050118275.1 Gemmatimonadales bacterium | reverse complement strand
GCTTGCCGGGCCACCGCCTGCAGTTCGATTCGCTCCAGGGGGCGATCCGTCGCCAGCACGGCGAGCGTCGTATTCGTCCCCGGTTCCGCCGTCGACCGAGGCGGTAGCCCCCACTCTCGGATGTGTGCCGCCGTGTCGATGTACCCACCTCGCTCGTCACGCGCGCCGGCGATTATTCGACCGGCGCCATCCAACACATCGCCGAAAGCGTTCACCACCGCCAGTGAAGCCACGACAAAGCCATCCACCTCGGTCGCGTGGCTTCCCACACCGCCCGGCATGGCGTTCGCCGGCCCGAAGAGCTTCCCCACGCTGGCCCCGCTACCGACCCCGACCCGTCCCTCCACGACCGGCGACCGATCGGCCCGCTCACAAGCCTCTCGGCCCATCTCGGCGTCCGGCCGGCGTCGCCCGGCTCCCCCGCCTAGATCGAAGATCACCGCACTGGGCACGATCGCCACACACCCACTCGGGGTGACGAACCCGCGGCCTCGTTCCTCGAGCCAACGCGCCACGCCGTCCGCCGCCGCCAACCCGTACGCCGAGCCCCCGGTCAGCAGCAGTGCGTCGACCTTGCCGACAGTGTGATGGGGTGAGAGAGAGTCGAACTGGCGCGTTCCGCTCGCCGCCCCGCGGATATCTGCCGCAGCCCGGAACGGGCCCAACACGACCGTGCAACCCGTGGCCGCATCGGCATCACCGGCATGGCCGACGGCCAGTCCGGCGACAGCCGTTAACGTGGGATTGGACAGGGATGGGGAATTCAAATTCAGCTCGGGGCTTGCTACCTCTCGCTGTCACCTCTCTTCGCGACGCCATCCGACGGGCCCATCGCTTTACCTGTGGGTGCGTCGGAGTCCGCTCTGAAGCAGACCACCCTGTTGCGCCCCGCGGCCTTGGCACGGTACAGCGCCTGGTCGGCCCTATCGATGAGATCCTCCGCGCTGACCACGCCGGCTTCAGGAAAGCCCGCTACGCCTCCGCTGACCGTCAGCTTCCGCGTCCCGCCGCGCAGATCGAATTCCCGTCCCGCGACCCCGGTCCGAATCCGCTCTGCGAGCTGGTGGGTACCATGCACGCTGGTCTCCGGAAGCACCAACAGGAACTCATCGCCGCCGTACCGTCCGACGAAGTCGGCCGTGCGGAGCGAATGCTGCAACACTTCCCCTATAGACCGCAGCGCTGCATCGCCCGTCGTGTGCCCGTGCGAGTCGTTCAGGTTCTTGAAGTCGTCAATGTCGAACATGACCAGACCCAGCAGGCGATTGTAGCGCGCCGCTCGCTCCAGCTCGTTCTCCAACCGTTCCATCAAGTAGCGACGCGACAGGCAACCAGTCAGCTCGTCCATCTTCGCCAGGGCTTCCAACTGCTCCTGGTGCGAGAGTACACTCTCGAACATCGTAGCCCGGTTCAACGCCCGGACAGCCCCCTGCGCGATGGCCGACGTGAGGCGGACCGACTCTTCATCCAGCCGCCGTTCGTCCGAGGTCGATCGCAGGAAGAAGACCCCAGACCGCCCCTGATCGAAGCTGAACGGGATCGTCACAATGGACTGGACATCGACATCGATCTTCTCGTTTTCCCATAGCGGTCGGATCTGCTCGAACAGCGCCGATGCCTTCAGATCACGCACCAGAACCGGAGCCCCCGTCTCCACCGCCATTCGGATTTCCGGATAGCGCGCGAGGTCGAGCGATAGAGCACTGATACTTGGGTCGTCATGGGCAGCCACTACCGTGCCCCGGTCGCCGCTCTCGTCCACCACGATCATCGAGCAGCGACGAATCTCGAACAGCCGCGAGACACGGCGAACCAGTATGTCGTAGATCTCCTCGCTCGAGATACTCGCAGTCACGTCACGAATCACCTCGAGCACGATACTTTGTGTGTCCGCCTCTCGGCGCGCCTCCCGAACCAGACGACCCCGCTCGATGTGCGAGGTGATCCGTGCGATCATCTCGCCGCGCTCGAACGGCTTGCGGATGTAGTCGGTGACCCCCGCCCGGATCGCCGCCGCCGCGTCATCGCCGCGCGCCTGCGAAGAGGTGATGATCAGCGGTACGTCGCGCGAGCCGACGCGATGCCGCACGTGCTTGACGACCTCCAGCGGCGCCAGCTCACCGATGGATTCGTCCAGCACTACCAGGTCGGGACTCTGACTGGCTATGTAGCTCATCAGGGTCGTGGCATCCGCCACGCTGCGTACGCCGAAGCCCTCCCCCGCCAGAGCCTCATCCAACCCGGCCAACGAGTCTCCCTTCACCCCGATGATTACGAGTCCTCTATCGGTCATGCTGCCTCAGCCGCCGCATTCCCATATTCCCGTACCCATTGACCCCAGCTGATCGGGTCCACGTTCCCCCCCGAGAGAATCACCGCCGTCGGCACATCGGGTCCCGGGAGCTTGCCCGACATCACGGCCGCCACACCTGCGGCCCCGCTCGGCTCCACCAGCAAATGACACTCCTCGGCGCACCACGCGAGCGCCCTCAAGATCTCATCGTCCTCGACAGCGACCACGCCCTTCACCAGAGCACTCGCATGCAAGTACGTCAATTCGCCCGGCCTGACGGGCTTCAGTCCGTCCGCCACGCTCGCCACCGACTCCAGTTCCACCGGCCGCCCAGCCTCCAGTGAGCGGCTCATCGAGGCCGCCCCGCTCGGCTCGACGCCATAGACGTCGGTCTCCGGCAATAGCGCCCGGACCGCCGCTGCAACTCCCGCCAGCAATCCGCCGCCACCGACCGGCACGATCACTCGCTGAACCACCGGCCACTCCTCAACGACCTCGAGCCCTACGGTGCCTTGCCCCGCAATGATGTTCCGATGATCGAACGGCGGGACGATCGTCATTCCGCGCTCCACCGCGACCGCTTCCGCACGACGCTTGCGCTGCACCGACGTGGTACCTTCGTGAAACACCTCCGCTCCCAGTCGCATTATTCCGTCGAGTTTCACTCCAGGAATGTCGACGGGAACGACGACGGCCGCCGGGATTCCGAGTTGGTGCGCGGCCAGTGCCACTGCCCGGCCATGATTTCCCGACGAATAGGTGATCACCCCCCTCGATCGCTCTTCCTCGGGCAATAACTCGATGAAGTTGTACGCGCCGCGCAGTTTGAAGGCGCCGCCGCGCTGCAGATTCTCACACTTCAGCCGGATGCGGTGCGCCGCCTCCAGCCGTACGAACCGCTCGGCAAGCAGTGGGGTCCGCCAGACCACATCAGCGATCCGACTCGCCGCGGCGCGAATCTCATCGAGCCCCACACGCTGCTCGGCTCCTGAACGATCGAGATCACTCATGAGTTGGGCAGGGTTAAACCGCCAGTAGGGGGAGTAGGCGAGAGAAATAAGTTCGGCAAATCAAACCCTTAAGTCAAGCTTTGGTAGCTAGTTGCAGCACACGCCCAACGGTGACTCACGACGACTCCACCTGGCTCAGTTCGTGCTCCTCGCTCTCCGGTACGACCCGCGTCACGTCGACCACACGGTCCCCCGCGTCTAGGTTGACCAGCCGAACGCCCTGCGCGTTCCGGCCCGTCTCACGTATCTCCTCGACTCGCTGCCGGTTGACGATTCCTTTCCGCGTGATCAGCACCAACTCATCTTCGTCCCGGATCTCCTTGATCGAGACGACCGACCCCGTTTTGGCGGTCAGTCTGACGTTGATCACGCCCTTGCCGCCCCGACGCTGCAAGCGGTACTCGGAGATCTGGGTCCGCTTGCCCATGCCTTGTTCCGTCACGACCAGCAACGCCGCCTCATCTCGAACGACGACCAGCCCGATCACCGCGTCACTGCGAGCGAGCGAGATCCCCTTCACCCCACGGGCTACCCGTCCCATCTCTCGCACGTCGGCCTCGTGGAAGCGGATCGCTTTACCCCGGGCCGTGGCCAGGATGACCTCGTCATCTTCTTGCGTCAATCGCACGTCGATCAACTCGTCATCGTCGACCACGTTGATCGCACGTATACCGCCCGAGCGAACGTTGCGATACGCGGCCAGCGACGTCTTCTTCACTAACCCCTTCCGGGTGGCGAACAACAGGTACTCGTCCTCGCTGAACTCACGGACTGGAACCATCGCCGCGACGCGATCTTCTTTGCTGATCTTGATCAGGTTGACGATCGGCCGGCCACGGGCCGTGCGACCCGTCTGCGGCACCTGATAGACCTTGAGCCAATGCAGCTGACCTCGTGCAGTGAAAAAGAGTATGTAGTCGTGTGTCGACGCCACGAACAGGTGCTCGACCCAATCCTCTTCCTTGGTGGCCATCCCGGCGATGCCTCGCCCGCCCCGTCTCTGCCGCCGGTACGTGTCCACCGGCATGCGTTTGATGTAACCCTCGTGCGAGATGGTGACCACCATCTCCTCTTCGGCGATCAAATCCTCCAGCGAGAAATCCTCGACCGCCGCAGCGATCTGCGTCCGACGGTCGTCTCCGTGTTTCGCGGCTAACTCGTCCAGCTCTCCCTTGACGATGGACATCCGTCGCTTCCGCGAGGCGAGGATCGCCTTCAAGTCCTTGATTTGAGCACGGACATCGACCAGCTCTGCATTGAGCTTCTCTACCTCCAACCCCGTCAACCGTGCCAGCCGCATGTTTAGTATCGCGTCCGATTGCCGCTCGCTCAGTTTGAAGGTTTGGCGCAGGCTCGCGCCCGCTTCCTCCGGGTCCTTCGCCTTCTTTATGATCTCCACGACGGCATCGATGTTGTCGACCGCCTTCTTCAGACCGATCAGAACGTGCTCACGCTCTTCCGCCACCCGGAGATCGTGCTGACTCCGCCGCACGACGATCTCGTGCCGATGGTCCACGAAGTGCTGGATCATCTCCGCCAGATTCATGATCTTCGGCACACCGCCCACCAACGCCAGCATGATCGCGCCAAAGGTCGACTGCATCTGCGTGTGCTTGTACAGGAGGTTCAGCACGATCTGCGCATTCGCGTCCCGCTTCAACTCGATGACGATGCGCATGCCCTCTCGATCGCTCTCGTCCCGCAGATCGCTGATCCCCTCCACGCGGCGCTCGCGGGCCAACTCGGCGATCTGCTCGATCAGGCGGGTCTTATTCACCATGAACGGGATCTCGGTCACCACGATCCGTTCGCCACGCTTCGTCTCCTCGATCTCCGCCTCCGCCCGGACGATGATCCGACCGCGACCCGTGGTGTACGCTTCCTGGAGACCGCTCCGCCCGTGTATGATCGCCCCGGTCGGAAAGTCCGGGCCCTTGATGAACTTCATCAGCTCCAGCGGCTTCGCCTCCGGATTGTCGATGAGGTACTTCGTCGCCTCAACGACCTCGCGAAGATTGTGCGGAGGGATGTTCGTCGCCATCCCGACCGCGATTCCCGACGAACCATTGACAAGTAGATTCGGCAGCTTGGAGGGCAGAACCGTTGGCTCCTGCAGCCGGTCATCGAAGTTCGGGACGAAATCGACGGTCTCCTTCTCGATGTCCGCCAACAACTCGACGGCGATCGCACCCAACCGTACCTCAGTGTAACGATACGCCGCAGCGCTGTCCCCATCGATCGATCCAAAATTGCCCTGACCGTTTACCAACGGATAGCGCAGCGAAAAATCCTGAACCATCCGCACCAGCGCATCGTATACCGCCATGTCACCGTGTGGGTGGTACTTCCCCAGGACTTCACCCACCACTGTCGCACTCTTCTTGTGCGGGCGGTTCGGCGCGAGACCCACTTCCTGCATCGCATACAGAATGCGCCGGTGCACCGGCTTCAGACCGTCACGCACGTCCGGTAGTGCCCGCTGTACGATCACGCTCATCGAATAGTCGATGAACGATTCGCGCATCTCGTCCTCGAGATAGCGGGCGACGACCTTCTCCTCGGTTCCGTTCTCTGCCATCGAGTCCCTCAAGACCTTCTATTACCTATTATCGACTACCTATTATCGAGCAGCCGTGAAGTAGATCGCATCCCCGATCAGTCGCTTCTGACGGACCGACTTCCTCATGTCCACGCGCCCTTCCTCATACTCGCGCAACTCCCGTATCAGCAGCGCGTCCGCCCCAATGCTCGCCGCTTCGGCGCGCGCCAGCGAGATCAATACGCTGTCAGGCGTCTCCAGCGCGGTCATCTTCTTGATCGTCCGCAGTACCTCGTACTTCTCCGCGACCTCGTCGCCCGGCATGATCACCGCCACATCGGCGGTCGGAACGGCCGGCCGCGCCTTTGGCCCACAGCCCGCAACCACTATCGCCGCGAGAAGCAACGGTGGCATCATCGTCTTCTTGTTCATTGCGCCATCACACTCCGTCCCATCAGTCCGGCCCGGGCGCCGCAAACCACTCCCGCGCCAGGTCGGCATGAATACCCAACGCCCGGACAGACTGACGCCCCTCCGGCCTCGGCTCCCGTTCTCTTTTCCAGAGGCTACGCTCGACCGCCTACTGCTGCAGCTCCGGGTGTCTGCTCGGGAAGTAAATCGCCCGCGCCTCGATGATCTTCAACTGCTCCTGACGCAGATCGGTTTCGATGCCGCCCTCGGTCGTACGCCGGATCGAGTCGATGAGCAACGCATCGGCACCCACCTCGGCCGCCGCCGCCCTCGCCACATCGATGATCTCGTTGTCCGGCGTGTTCAACGGCATGTCCTCCGTCAAACGCGCCATCACCTTGTAGCTCTCCGACGGGAACGTGCCCGGCATGAAGATCTCGACGTCCTGCGGCGCGACGGGCGGCAACTTCACCCCTCCGCCACAGGCCCAGAGACCTACCAGCACCAACACCGCAATGAGGGCCGAGAAGTGTCTCATCTCACTATTCCTTGGGTTGATTTGGGGTGTGTCGACAATGCGGTAATTTAAGCCGTTAGCTGAGGAGGTTCCAGAGCAGGGAAACTGCTGAATCGCAACGACCTAGGCGACACACCGAAAGTCACCCGGTTCCTCGAATCCCTCCGCCGCCAACTCCTCCCGTATCAGATCCCGAGCACCGGGCGTCCCTACCGCCACCAGCAAGTAGGCCTCGCGCCGTTCCCCCACCTCCGCCGCGTCCCGCACCGGCGCTCCATACACCTCCTGACCGATCTTCTTCGGGTCGATATCGTAGAATCCCCTCAGCTCCGTTCCACCGTGGACCACCGCTCGGGCGAACTCCTTGCCCACGCGGCCCGCCCCCCAAACGTAGACGGCCTCCCGACATCGCGGCTCGCAGCGCTTTAAGTAATGTACCTTGCATTGTCGGAACGCCTCCGGCGCGTACCTGGGATCGGTGTGTGATGCGCGCCCCTCGCTCTCGCGCCAGAAGTGCAGCACCTTGGGTACGTTGGCCAGGCGCCGGCCCAAAGCGTGGAGACGCAACACGAGGTCGTAGTCCTCGGGCCAGCCGTTCGCTCTGTAGCCACCCACCGCCTCGAAGACGTCGCGTCTCAGCATCAGCGTCGGATGCGCTATGGGACACTCCACGAAGATGTCGCGGGCCAAACTCTCCGGTTCAGACAGTCGGTTCAACCAGGACTGGTAACGTCGCGCGCCCAATCCGACCTGCGGGCGTGGAAAATACCGCACATGCGTACCAACCGCGTCCACCTCGGGCCTGGCGTCCAGAAGGGAGACCTGCTGCGCCAGGCGGCGTGGGTGAGCAACGTCGTCGGCATCCGCTCGCGCCAGCAGATCCCCCCGACAGAACCCACTCCCCAGTCGCAGCGCCGCCGCCAGACCCACCCCCTCCGTGTCGATGACCCGCACTCGTCGATCGTCCACGGCCCAGCGCTCCAGAACGTCTCCCGTGCCGTCCGTCGACCCGTCGTTCACCGCGACCACCTCGAAGTCCGGAAGAGTCTGCATCCGCAGGCTCTGGATCGCCTGCGGCAGATGATCTGCCGCATTCCGACAGGGAAGCAATACGGAGACGCGTGGTGTGCTCACCGCATCAACCCGCTGCCGGCTCCGAGCTCACTCTGTACCAGCACCCGACGAAGGAATCGACCCGTGTGCGACTCTTCCGTCGCGAGGATCTGCTTCGGGCTACCCATCGCCACGACCTGCCCCCCGTGCACGCCGGCACCCGGCCCGAGATCGACGATCCAATCCGCCTGCTTGATCACGTCCAGGTTGTGCTCGATGACCAGCACGGTATTGCCCGCCTCGATCAACTGGTCCAACACGTCGAGCAGCTTCCGAACATCGTCCATGTGCAACCCGGTGGTCGGCTCGTCCAGCAAGTAGAGCTTGTGGCCCGATCTGCGACTCAGCGCCGCCAGTTCCCGCGCCAGCTTCAGCCGCTGCGCCTCGCCGCCCGAGAGCGTCGTCGCCGGCTGTCCCAGCCGCAAGTAGCCCAACCCCACGCGTTGAAGCTGCCAAAGCATCTCGCCCAGTTT
>JASFLD010000163.1:0-8376 GCA_050118275.1 Gemmatimonadales bacterium | reverse complement strand
CTCGCACACCCCGACCCTGCCGCTGATCCGGGCGTACGCATCCGCCATGAACGAAGCGCTGCGCTCGTCGCGAGTCAGGACATGCCGGATCTTCCCCGAATCGGACAGCGCCTCGTACAGCGGGAGGGAAGTGTCTCCACAGAGGCCGAAGACGACCTCCACACCGAAGTCCTCGAGCATCCGCACAAACGCGTCGGCACCCTTCATCGTGAGCGTATCTCCGTCATCAAGCGTTCCACCTCTGGGTGGGAGGCCTTCATCGCCACGAAGGGGAAAGAGTACGTGACCCGGGCTGGTGACGATAGGTGGAGGCCTCGTGGCCCTGGTGCGACGATTGCCATTGACGAGCCTCTTTACTTGATGTATAGGTCTTATATAGTAATCCATTCTGATCAGGAGTCGTGTGAACAATCCCAGCGAGCAAGAAGTCGCGCGCCGGATGGCGCGGTTCGAGCGGTTTTGCCGCGATGCGGGGGTCCGGCTCACCCATCAGCGCCTGGAGATATTCCGCGAGGTGGCGCAAGCCGGTGACCACCCCGACGCGGAGACGGTCTACACGCGGGTTCGCGAACGACTGCCGACCGTTTCGCTGGATACGGTCTACCGCACCCTCTGGCTGCTGAACGAGCACGCCCTCGTCACCACGCTGGGAACGTCACGCGAACGGACCCGGTTCGACGCCAACGTCGACAGCCATCACCACTTCGTGTGTGTCCGTTGCGGGTTGACGCGAGACTTCTACAGCGAAGAACTCGATGACCTGAAGCTCCCGCAATCGGCGAGAGCATTCGGCCAAATCGAGATGACTCTGGTTGAGGTCAGAGGTGTCTGCCGTGAGTGCGCCGGGAAGACGGCGCGTTCCACGGATGCGTGATCGCTGTGGTTAGGCCCCGTAACGAACCCAGACCCCGAGAGGAGAGATGATGAAAAACGAAGATAAGTGCCCGGTGATACATAGACACACGGCGGCCGGCGCCCTGTCGAACGATGACTGGTGGCCGGAACAGCTGAACCTGAAGATTCTGCACCAGCACTCCCCCAAGTCCAATCCGATGGGTGAGGAGTTCAACTACGCCGAGGAGTTCAAGAAGCTGGACTTCAATGCTCTGAAGAAGGACCTGCATGCGCTGATGACCGACTCGCAGGACTGGTGGCCGGCCGACTACGGCCACTATGGTGGGCTCTTCATCCGGATGGCGTGGCACAGCGCCGGCACTTACCGCATCCACGACGGTCGCGGCGGGGGATCCTCCGGCAATCAGCGCTTTGCGCCGCTCAACAGCTGGCCCGACAACGCGAACCTCGACAAGGCACGCCGGTTGCTTTGGCCGATCAAGCAGAAGTACGGTCGCAAGATCTCCTGGGCGGACCTGATGATCCTCGCCGGAAACGTCGCCCTCGAGTCGATGGGGTTCAAGACGTTCGGTTTCGGCGGCGGCCGCGAGGACATCTGGGAGCCGGAAGAGGACATCTACTGGGGGCCGGAGACCGAGTGGCTCGGCGACGAGCGCTACAGCGGCGACCGGGAGTTGGCGGATCCGCTGGGCGCCGTTCAGATGGGGCTGATTTACGTGAACCCGGAGGGGCCGAACGGCAACCCGGATCCTGTCGCTTCGGGTGTGGACGTTCGAGAGACGTTCGCCCGTATGGCGATGAATGACTACGAGACGGTCGCGCTCACGGCCGGCGGCCACACCTTTGGCAAGTGCCACGGCGCGGCCGATCCGGACCAGTACGTCGGTCGCGAGCCCGAGGGTGCCCCTATGGAGGAGCAAGGCCTGGGGTGGAAGAACAGCTATGGCAGCGGTGTGGCCGGCGACACGATCACCAGCGGGATCGAGGGCGCCTGGACCACCGAGCCGGCGAAGTGGGACAACAACTACCTCGAGAATCTGTTCGGCTACGAATGGGAGCTGGTGAAGAGTCCTGCCGGGGCGTACCAGTGGACGCCCACGGCCGAGTCGAAAGCGAAGCAGGCGCCGGATGCGCACGATCCGTCCAAGACGCGACCGCTGATGATGACCACGGCGGACATGTCGATGAAGATGGACCCGATCTACGAGCCGATCGCGAGGCATTTCCTCGAGAACCCGGACGAGTTCGCCGACGCCTTCGCCAAGGCCTGGTACAAGCTGACGCACCGCGACATGGGGCCGGTCTCGCGGTACCTCGGTCCGGAGGTCCCCAAGAAGCAGCTGTTGTGGCAAGACCCCGTGCCCGAGGTCGATCACGAGTTGATCGACGCGCAGGAGATTGCGGCTCTCAAGGCCAAGATCATCGACTCCGGACTGCCCATCTCGCAGCTGGTCTCGACGGCCTGGGCGTCGGCGTCGACGTTCCGTAACAGCGATAAGCGCGGCGGAGCGAACGGGGCGCGTATCCGTCTCGAACCGAACAAGGACTGGGAGATCAACCGGCTGGCCAAGGTGGGAACGGTCCTGCAGAAGCTGGAGAAGATTCAGCAGGAGTTCAACAGCTCGCAGTCCGGCGGGAAGAAGGTCTCGCTGGCCGATATGATCGTGCTGGGCGGCTGCGCCGCCGTCGAGCAGGCCGCGAAGAACGCCGGGTTCGACGTGGAGGTTCCCTTCGCGCCGGGTCGCACGGACGCGTCGCAAGAGCAAACCGACGTGGACGCGTTTGCCGTCCTCGAACCCACCGCCGACGGGTTCCGCAACTATCTGCGGGACGGACACGGGATCCCGGCAGAGGAGCTTCTACTGGATCGGGCGCAACAGCTGACGCTGACCGCTCCCGAGATGACGGTGCTGGTCGGCGGCATGCGCGCCCTGAACGCGAACGTCGGGGGGTCGAAGCACGGTGTCTTCACCGACCGGCCCGAGAGGTTGACCAATGACTTCTTCGTGAACCTGCTCGACATGGGAACGGAGTGGAAAGCGTCCTCCGAGGGGGTGTACGAGGGGCACGATCGTGCGACGGGCGAGCCGAAGTGGACCGGCACCCGCGTTGATCTGGTGTTCGGTTACAACTCCCAGCTACGCGCCATCGGAGAAGTCTATGCCTGTGACGATGCACAGGAGAAGTTCGTGCATGACTTCGTGGCCGCGTGGGACAAGGTGATGAATCTCGATCGCTTCGACCTCGCCTGATCTCCAGTGGGTGATGATTCCCACCCGCAGGGGCAGAACTCTTACGGGCCCAGGCTGGTCAGCCTGGGCCTTTCTTGTGGGCCGCGATGTTCCGAATTCGATGTTCCTCTCCGATTGATCAATCCCCTCATCCGCGCTCCAGTATCTCCGAGATAGAGGCCTTCGCGGTTGGCACTCGTTCTCGATGGAGGACCCAACCTCACGGCTCCGAATCGTAGGCACCGGAAGGTTCAGGGATTCGTCGCCCAGATCGATAATTCAGGGATGAATCCCCGGTCATCCATCTCGAGGGCGGACTTTATGGCGTGGGCTATTTCAAGAGAGGTGAGCTTGCCCTCTACCTCGGCCCGTTCATTTCTGTCCTCACGGCCGAAGGCGGTGGGGACCTCGCTGGGGTTGATGAGCATGACCCTGATGTTGTGTACACGCAGTTCCGTTGGCCAACATTGTGTCATCCCCCTCAGGGCGACCTTCGAAGCCCCGTAGGTGCCAGGCCGATTTCTCAGCCGTCAGTTCCCCAGCGGCGCGGAGACTCCAATGCCCGCATTGTTGATTAGCGCGTCCAGCCCGCCCAGATCTTCAACAGCAGTCTGCAACTTCACCGGAATTTCTCCGTAACGGCTCTGGCCCGGATCTATGGAAACAACTCCCATCTCATCTGCGACCCTCCTTAGTTTATCAGAATCGTGGCCGGTTATGGCGACACTGGCTCCGGATTCGGCCAGCAGGGATGCGGTTGCTTTCCCGATACCGGAGCCGCCACCGGCAACCAGGATTCTAGAGTCCTTCAACTTTGTCAGCTACTCCTCCGTTGTTCGACTTCATGAATGCAGGCTCTTTGAATGAGATTCTAAGACCTGAGTTATACCTTGAACTGACTAACTGGGACGAAGAATCCCGAGGTAGCCGGCCAAGGTGTCGCGCAGTGACCTCGTGACGGTAACGGGACGCCGGAGCGTTAGGTCGAGCCCCTGGGCGGTGATCTGCCCTGCCCCTCGACAACACGTTCCTTCAAGAACTTGGCTGGCGGTCCCGCGATCTCACCCGCGGCAGTCCCGCGTTTGGGCAGCAGCCAAGCGGGCCGGCGACAGGGCGGTCAGCCTCAGTACAATAGCCGCATCACACTACTGCGCCTGGAGCGCCCGTACCGGGTCGACCTTGAGCGCGCGCCGGGCCGGGATCAGGCTGGCGGCCAGCGCCACCCCGGTGATGAACGCGGGAGCCAGCAGGAAAGTCGCGGGATCGAGCGCCGAGACTCCGAACAGCAGCGCCGCCATCAGGCGGCTGAAGATCGCGGCGAGCAGGAGCCCGAGGATCACGCCGACCAGGACCCGCGCCATCCCCTGCCGGACGACCAGGCGCAGTACCCCGGCGCCGGTGGCGCCGACGGCAATCCGCACGCCGATCTCGTGGCGACGTTCGGCGGTGGCCTGCGCCACGACGCCGTAGATCCCGACCGCGGCCAGGATGAGCGCCGCGGCCGCGAAGATGCCCAGCAGCACGGCCATGAAACGCCCGTCCTCGGTGGTCTCGCGCAGAAACTCCTGCATCGTGCTCACATCGCCCAGCGGCTGGTTCGGGGCGATGCCGAGGACGGCCTGGCGGATCGGTTCGACCAGGCTAGTCGGATCGCCGGCGGTCTTGACCATCAGGAAGTAGCCGAAGTCATTGTCCTGCAGGTGAGGAATGTAGAACTGCTGCAGCGACTCCTCGACCACACCGTCCACCTTCACATGCCCCACGACGCCGACCACCTCCATCCACGGGTTGTCGGAATCGTAGCGGCCGAACTTCAGTCGCTTGCCGATGGGATTCTCGTTCGGCCAGAACCGCTCGGCCATCACCTCGTCGATAATCGCCACCGGCGGCCGGTCGCCCCAGCCGTCCAACCACTCGAAGTCGCGTCCCCGGATCAGCGGGATGCCCATCGTCTGGAAGTAGTCGGGTGAAACAGAGCTGAGCTCGGCGAAGTTCCCCGCCCCGCCCTCCTCGGGCGGGTCGCCCTCCACGTGGAACGACGTCTGCCAGCCAGCCGATGCCAGCGGCGGTATGAAGGTGGTCGCCGCGGAGCGCACCCCGGGCAAGGCCCGAGCGCGATCCAGCAACTCGCGGAAGAACGCGGCCCGTTGCTCACCTTCCGGATAGCGGCTCTGAGGAAGCGCGACCTCCACGGCCAGCACGTTCTCGGTGTCGAGCCCGGGGCTTTCCCGCACCATCGCGACGAAGCTGCGGACGGTGAGGCCCGCCGCGATCAACAGCGCCACAGCGAGGCCCACCTCGGCCACCACCAGAGCGCTGCGCAGCCGGTTGCGTCCCACGCCGCCGGACGAGCGGCTCCCCTCCTTCAGATGCTCGACCAGGTCGGGCCGGATCGAACGGAGGGCGGGCACCAGGCCGAACAGCAGGCCGGTCAGCAGGGCGATCACCGCGGCGACCAGCACGACGCGCACGTCGATCCCGACGTCGAAGATGGGCGCGATCTCATCCGGGCGCAGCGCGGTGAGGGCGGGGAGCACGAAGTTGGCGGTGATCACGCCGAGGACGCCGCCCGCCAGCCAGAGCACCACGTTCTCGGTGAGGAGCAGACGGACGATGCGTCCGCCGTGGGCGCCCAGACTGGATCGTATGGCGATCTCGCGCTGGCGCGCCGTGCCCCGCGCCAGCACCAGGTTGGCCACGTTGGTGCAAGCGATGAGCAGCAACAGACCGACGGCCACCAGTAGCAGCGTCATCGGCTCGTGGAGGTTGCGGACCATCCGGTCATGGAGCGATGCAACGTGCACCCGGGCCCCGGTGTTCGTGTCCGGGTACTCTGCTTCGAGCTCCAGGGCGACCCGCTCCATGTCCTCCTGAGCCGCCTCGAGCGTGGCGCCGTCACGCAGGCGTCCGATCACCGCGATGCCCGGATGGTCGCCGCGGCTCTCGATCCAGTTCTCCGCGAATTGGCCGATGGGCGCGTAGAGGTCGACGGGCTCGCCGCCCGGCGGAAAGACCAGGTCCCGGGGCATCACCCCCACCACCGTGTAGGGCAGACCGTCCAGCGTCAGGACGCTCCCGACTATTCCCGGGTCGCCCCCGAACCGTGTCTGCCAGAAACCGTGGGTCAGCAGCACCACGCCGGGTGCCCCCACCCGGTCTTCCTCGGGCAGGAAATTGCGTCCCAGCGCCGGCTGCACCTTCAGGATCGGGAACATCGAGGCGGAGACCCGAACCATGCCCACCTCCTCCGGCGTGCCGACTCCGGTCAGGTTGATCCCGGTGTCATTAAAACCCGCCAGATCCTCCAAGACCCGGTTCCGCTGACGCCAATCGAGGAAGTTCGGGTACGAGACGCTGGCGTTCTCGAACGACACCAGCTTCTCCCACATGTAGACCAGTTCTTCGGGTTTCTCGTAGGGAAGCGGCCTCAGCAGCACGCCGTTGGCCAGGCTGAACACGGCGGTCACCGCCCCGATCCCCAGCGCAAGGGTCAGCAGCGCGATCGCCGCGAACCCGGGGCTCCTGCGAAGCGTCCGCCACGTATAGCGGAGGTCCCGTCCCATGTCGGCGGGCCAGCGCCAGGCGCCGCCTCGAGCGCGGGCCCGCTGGGCGCCGCGCTCCAGCCAGCGGTTCAGCCGCCGGACCGGCTCCACCCGTCGATGCTTCACCAGCTCCACCGCCAGCGCGCCCCAGTCCGCGACTCGCTCCCGAGCGTACGCGTCCGCCGCTTCCGGGCTCAGACCCCGGTCCCGGGCCTCGCCGTACAGGTCCTCCAGCGCGGCGGCCAGCTCTTCCACCGCCGACTGCTCGCTCCCACCCCGCGCCTCGGTCAGGCCGAGCCGTTCGCGCACGTATCGCTTCCAGTCACGCATGGCTCAATCCGATCACCCGGTTCACCGCGGCGGCGAATGCCATCCACTCTTCCTGCTGATCCTTCAGGGCACCCTCGCCCCGCTCCGTCAGCCGGTAATAGCGCCGCCGGCGCTCACCGGCCTTTTCCACCCAGCGGCCACGAACCCAACCCCGTTTCTCCATACGGGCCAGGATCGGGTAGAGCGACGAGATGTTGAACTGGAGCCGGCCGCCGGAGCGGCCCTCGATCAGCTTGCCGATCTCGTAGCCGTGGCGCGGCTCATGCTCGAGCAGCGCGAGGATGAGGAGTTCGACACTGCCCTTCTTCAACTCGGAGCTGAACAAGCGGTTCCTCCTGTAGTGCGGCGATATATATGGCGACGCAATATATATCGACGCGCCTGCTGCCGGCAACACTTTCCGCGCAAAACCCAATCGCGTAGTAGATGAGGGCTCCCCCGGAACCGCATGAAGTCCATGCGCCCTCCCACCTTGCGCCAGCGGCCGCCGGCGTACCATGCCTACGACCAGCCAAAGCGCGAGCAACCCGTTCTGCGAATCGTTCAGCGCCAGATTTATCACGCTTTTCTGGGCCCTCTCGACGCCAAGAGATCGGCGGTGCCGCTTCAATCTGTAGGGCAAGACGGCTCACACCTGTACGCTTGCGGCCGCGGGCAGGATCGGAGGCTGCGGCACAATGAGCTCCAATGCTCAATTCTTCCAGCAGTACTTTGGAAGCGCAGGTGGTCGGCTGCCGACCGCTCATGATTACGACTCTCGCAAGACGTGTTTACGGACCATGCTCGTCGGAGCTGTCGCTGTCCTCGCTTGTGAGAAGTTCAGAAGATGCACGATATTGCGACCGGAGATGATCACAAGACGTCTACTTGTTGCCAGCGCCGGCAGCAATGGAGTCCCGCAGATGCACGAGCGTCGCTACAGAAGACGGCTGTAGATGTCATTGCTTCCGCGGGATCTCCGCATCGCTCTCCGCACCCGGCGGAGAGGTCGGCTCGCCCAGCTGATCGCGATCTTCTCCCTCGCACTCGGAGTCGCCGGGAACGCAGTGACCTTCAGCATCGTCAGCGCGGTTCTGTTCAGGCCGCTCCCCTACCCCGAATCCGATCGCCTCGTCGTGCTGGGCGAGCGTGAGGCGAGCCAGCCCGACCTGGCCATCCTCAGCCTGGCCTCTTCACTGGCGACGTGGGCCGACTACAAAGACCAAAGCCGTACGCTCTCTGGGTGGGCCGCCTTCAACCCCGGATACCTGAGTCTTTCAACAGGCGATGGATCGATCCCGGTGAGAACGGGGGCCGTCACGCCCGCCTTCTTCGAGACGCTTGGAGCCAATACCGTTCGCGGCCGTCTGTTCACCGAGGCGGAGGGCGCGCCGCGCGGCCCGAAGCTCGCCATCCTGAGCTTCGAGTACTGGCAACGC
>JASFLD010000162.1:0-8409 GCA_050118275.1 Gemmatimonadales bacterium | reverse complement strand
GGTGATGACAGCCAGATCGACGTTCCCCCCCAAGGTACGCGTGACCTTGTAGACGCTGGCCGCGAACATCGCTTCGTCGTCGGGGTGCGCCACGACCAGCAGGATCGTGGGTGCAGCTTCCTGCGCTGGTATCGCGGCCGGTGTAGCGAGCGCGAGGATTAGAACAGAGAACCTCAGGCAGGCGTGACGGACCATTGCATCTTTTCCGGGTCGGGGGCGGCGCACTGCGGCTCGTTTACGACGGAGCCTTGGGATTCGGCCGCCCGGTCAAGGTTCGCCCACTGGCATGGTGGCGGCGGCATCGTTTCGACGGCATCGACCGGCGAGGGGGGCTGTCGCGCGGACATACGCAAGTATGTTGCGTTCACTCGAGATCCACCAGCCTCGCGAGACTGCTCAACAAACCCTCTTCAGCCAGAAGAACGCCTCATCGCTATCTCGACTTCGGGTTGGCACCCGCCTACGTGTATCCTGGGATCAACCGTCGACCCGATCCAGGCCCATTGCTTCTTCGATTCGCTGCAGGCGCCGCTCCATTTCCATCAGCATGTGAAGGATGATGACATGAGTGTGCTTGGCGTCGATTCCGACCGGACTCTTGTCACTCTCTATCTCTCTCGCCAGCTGGTCGTACACGTCTTTTGGCACTTGCACAGATCGGCCTCCCGAATTCGAAATGAAGAGTTGAGTTGTTACGGCCTCGCTAGTTCCAACACCCACACATCGCTCTCGTGCGAGCCCATCGTGAAATAGAAAGTGCGACCGTCGGTTGCGAATCCATAACGCGTATGCTGCCGGGCCGGATCGTCGAAGCGCACCAACACTCGGCTGGCCCCGCCATCCCGCGGCACGGCGCGGATCATCCAGCCATCCGCACCCTGCGTCAGGTAGTAGAGCGTGCCGCCATCGGGCGACCAGGCAGCGTAGAACGCCTCGCCGCCGTCCGCCGCATTCGAGGCGACCAGCCGCGAATCACCGCCCTCCGGCGCGATGACGCGGATCCCATCCTCGGAGTGGTAGGCGATCAGTCCACCGTCAGGCGACCAGACGGCGAAATCGCCCACCGCCGGCAGACGGCGTACCGCGGCTTCGCCGGCATCCAACGGCACGATGATGAAATTCTCGTCCGCTATCCCTTCGGCATCGATGACCTCCGCCACCAAAGCCTTGCCGTCCGCCGACCAGTCCGGGTCCAGCTCGTGCGCTGGACTGCTCGTCCGCTGTGCCAGCCCGGAACCATCGGCCTCCATCGTGTAAAGGTCGCGGTTGCCTGCACGCATCGAATGGAAGGCGACATGACGGCCGTCGGGCGACCAGACAGCGCTGTAGTCGCCCGCCGGATCGATGGTCAGCTGTATCGGCTCGTCGGTGCCTACCCGCAGCTTGTAGATATCCGCGTTGCCGTTCTGGTCCGAGTCGTACACCAGCCAATTCCCGTCGCGTGAAACATCCACGTCTTCGATGGCGAGGTCACCACTCGTCACTGGCTGCGCGGTGGCGATCGATACAGGTCCCTCCGCCGGCACGAGGATCGACCAGATGTTCGATATCGTGCGTAGGCTGGAGTATGCAATGACGCTGCCGTTGGCCGCGACGTCGATCGAGTAGGCGTCGAGCCCGGTGGTCAAGCGGACGGGCGATCCGACGGGGGCGCCGGTTCGGTCCACCCGTACGCGATAGATGTCGCGAGTGCCGCCGCGGTCCGACACCCAATAGAGATACCGACCGCTCGCCGACCAGACCGGGCTGGTATCGAGAAACTCTCCCTCGCTGACTCGAACGGGCTCGCCGCCGTCGGCGGGAACCACCCAGATGGATGACGCGCCCGCATTGCCGATATACGTGATCCCGAATCTGAAGATAGCGTTCCCCGAAGCGACAGCGATCTTCCTTCCGTCCGGCGACCAGGCCGGCGAATGGGGCTCGCGAGGGGAGACGAGGCTGATCGGTTTCCCACCCTCCAACCCGACGACATACAACCCTTCGGCACCGTAGCTGCCTGCGAACGCGATCCGCCTTCCGTCGGGCGACCAAGTCAAACCGGCCAACGGCGTGAACGCCCCCGCGCTGTTCGTCACCGTTCGCCCGGGCGTACGCACGATCAGCCTGGGCGCACCGCCCAAAGACGGCACGACGTAGATACCGTCCCCCGTCTGGTAGGCGATCTGTGTACCGTCCGGCGACCAGCGAGGCGAGCGGTGATTGTTTTCCGCATCGTCGGTCAACGCGACCGTTCCGCCGCCCGCCGCGCGTCTCACGTAGACCTGCATAGCGTCCGCCGGGCCCGCCGCGTAGGCGACCATCTGGCCGTCCGGCGACAGCGCCGGATCCAGCTCGAGGCCGGGGTCACGTGTGACCTGCACGGTCCGCGCTACGGCCGGGAGCGGCTCGTCGCGGTTCGGTTTCAACACGAAGAGCGTTGCCATGGCAACGACCGCTACGAGGACGAGGCCGATGACCACGCGACGCCCGCCCGCCGGTCGTACCACCGTCGTCGGTGCCCGTGGCGCGGCCGTCAACGCCTCCGAGAATTGGGCCACCGGGTTGAAGCGGTCGGCCGGGTTCTTTGCTAACGCCCGCTGCAGCGCCGCGGCGACCTCGGACGGTACCGCCGGCCGAATACTCGCGACGGGCCGCGGCTCGCTCAACAGATGCTGACGCAGCACGCTCTCCGTCGTCGGCCCGCTGAACGGCGGCCCGCCCGTGAGCATCTCGTACAGCACACAGCCCAGCGCATACAGATCGCTGCGACCGTCCAGTTCCCGGTCGCCGGCGGCCTGCTCGGGACTCATGTACGCCGGCGTCCCCACGGCAACCCCCGTTTGCGTCAAGCGATCGCCGCCCGCCGCGTTCACCGCACGTGCGATGCCGAAATCGGCCACCACGGCGTGCCCGCTCTGCAGCAGAATGTTGCCCGGCTTGATGTCGCGGTGGATGACGCCGCGCGAGTGCGCGTACGAGAGAGCGTCCGCTACTTCCCGCGAAATACGGAGTGCGTCGTCCAGCGGCAGTTGCTTCTCGCGCTCGAGACAATCGCGCAGCGACTCGCCCTCGACGTATGGCATCACGTAATAGAGAAAGCCGTCGGCTTCGCCGGACTCGTACAGCGGCAAGACGTGCGGATGACTGAGACCGGCCGAGATCTCGATCTCACGCAGGAACCGCTCGTGGCCGATGGCCGCGGCCAATTCGGGCCGCAACACTTTCACCGCGACCCGTCGTCGGTGCTTGAGGTCCTCGGCCAGGTAGACCGTGGCCATGGCGCCGGCGCCCAGTTCCCGCTCGATGCGGTAGCGGCCGGACAGCGCGGCCGTCAGACGAGTGTCGATCTCGGACACTCCAGCGAACACCCGCTGATGCACGGGCCGCGAGGGGTCGGCAGTACGAAACCAGGGCTAATCATCGCCGCTGAAGATGGCGTGGCGCGGCCAGCCAATCAATCCTCGGGTGTCAGCGACCCATCAGCGACCTCGCCATTTCTTGCCGGAGTCTCGGCCCGGGCTACATTGTAGCGGTCGTGGGACGTTGCTCCCGAGGGCCCAATTTCTCAGAAGAACTGGAAGTGGAGGCGCGGACGTGGCCGAGAACGATCCGCAGCTGCGAGGCTGGCAGGGCTGGTTCCGCGAGCGTAAGCTCGTTCAGGTTCTCGTCGTGTACGCGGGAGCGTCCTGGGCCGTCCTCGAGGTCACCGACGTCTTCATCGACAAGCTGGGCTTGCCGTCCTGGTTCTTCCCCGCGGCGCTCGTACTGTTACTCATCGGCCTGGTGGTGGTGACCGTCACAGCGATCGTGCAGCAGGGTACGGGCGCGCCTCAGGCCGTCCAAGCGGCGCGGCCCGACATGACCCGCCGCCCGGTCCCGCTCCGACTCTTGACTTGGCCCCGAGCCATATTGGGAGGGGTGTTGGCCTTCGCGGCGCTGGCCGCCGTGGGCACAGTCTGGGTCGTGACGCGTGTCCGCGATGATGCCCCCGTCGTCACCTCCGCCAACGCCGTAGCCGTGTTGCCGTTCCGCACCACCGGCCCCGGCCTCGAGGTGTGGCGTGAGGGGTTGATGGACGTGCTGGCCGCCAACCTGGACGGCGTAGCGGACTTGCGGGCGGTCGACACGCGCACCGTGCTGAGCCGCTGGCAGCGCCGGATGGGCGACGCCGATGTCCCGGTCGAGGACGCCGTCGAGTTGGGCCGCAGTCTCGGCGCGACGTGGGCGGTCTACGGTCAAGCGGTCGAGCTGGGCGGCCAGGTCAGACTCGACACGCGCTTCTACTCCACCCAGACGGGTGAACAGGTCGCTTCGTCCAGTGTAGCGGGTTCACCTGATAGCATCCTGCCGTTGATGGAAGGAGTAACACTGGAGCTGTTGCGCGGACTGGGCGCCCAACAGGGCTTGGGCGACCGGGGCCGCGCACTGACCTCCACATCGCTCGAGGCGGTGAAGGCCTTCCTAGCCGGCGAGCAGGCGATGCGGCGGTCCGAGTGGGCGGTGGCCAGCGAGGCTTTCGAGCACGCGCTGGAGATCGATTCCACTTTCGCCATGGCGGCGGCCCGGTTGAGCCACGCGTACGGCTGGCGTTACTCCGCCGGCGCTCCGGCGGCGGTCGAGGCGGCCGAGCGCGCCTTCCGACTGGCCGACCAGTTGCCACCACGCGATCGCGGCCTGCTGGAGCTGAACCATCTCATCGAGCAGGGGCGCGTCGAGTCCGTCGATTTGGGCCGGCAGCTCACCGCCCGCTACCCCGACGACCCGGAACTCTGGTTTCAGTTGGGTGAGGCTTACTACCACGTCGGCTCGATCGCCAGCGTTCCGGACGACGAGCGGATCCAGGCATTCAGCCGCGCCCTCGCCCTCGACTCATCTTTCCTGGCGCCCCTCATCCACCTGGTCGAGCTAGCGTCGGAGCACCGCGACGCCGAGGCCTTCGACCGCTACGTCCAGCTCTATCTGGCCCGCGACTCGACCAGCGCCGAGGCGGTCCGCCTGCGTGCAGCGCACGCGTTGGCGCGGGGCTCGACCGACGATTCGCTCGCCGCCATCCAACGCATGACCGAGCTACCGGCGTCGGATCTGGAGCAGATGGCGTTGAAGTTGCGCGATCCGTCATGGCACAACGCGCGCACGCAGATACTCGAGGAATTGGAGGCACCGCGTCACCCGCTGACCGACCGCGCGTCTTCGTTCTACTTTTGGCGCAACCTGTTCGAGGCCTGGCGTGGCCGACCGTCGGCAGCACAGGCGGCGCTGAATCGGGCCATCGAACTGCGACCCGACTACCCCACCGTCTGGTTCTACCAGCTGGCCAACGTCAGCGTCGGCCTTGGCGATCCCGCTATGGCGACGCGGGCGATCGAGCGGAACCGCGAGCTGGGCGTTCTGAACACACCGATGGGCCGCTGGATTCTGGCCGCCTATTTTCTAAGGCAAGACGAGTTGGGCCGAGTGGAGGCCAACGCGGACACCATAGCGCAGCAGGCCGACAGCCTGCGGGCCGCGGGAGACACGTCTGCGGCCCGCATCGCCACGGGACTGGCTTCCGGTTTGCGCGGCCTTTTGGCTGCGCAGCGCGGCGACTATGGCGAGGCCGCGAGCACGCTTCGCCGTTCGATCCTCCAGTCGGCCTCGCTGGCCCGGGAGTGGATCGCCATCGATCAACAGCGCATCACGTTGGCGAGCCTTCTGTCCGAGCTGGGCGAGGACAGCGAGGCGTTGCGCATTCTGGAATCCGGATTCCGCCTCGAAGCCTACTGGAGTATACCGGCGGCGCTGCTCCGAGCCCAGTTGTACGAGCGGCGCGGCGAACGCGAGAAGGCGATCCGCGACTACGCCTGGCTGGCGGATCTGCTGGACGGCTGCGACCCCGAGTTCCAGCCGCAGCGCGACCTGGCACAGCGCGCGCTGGATCAACTACTGGCGGAAGCTCCCTGACACGCGGCCACGTTCGAACTCTGTAATCGCGCTCACCAACGAATCCAGCGCGCGAGTTGAACACGACGCCCCCAAGCCACTCCAACGAAAGCGTCCTGCGCATCACCAATGTTTTTTCACCAAACGGGTAGTCACGGCCTGGCGACACCTGCGATCGCCTCAGCCACATGGCGTGAAGCGACCGCGACTTCTCCTCGGTGGACATAGCAAGCACGCCGTAATGATCTCGACAGAGCACTCTCCGCGCACTTGACGGCCACTTGATCGCTGCATGCAGTATTCCTGGCGAGTCAGCGACCCGTTCGTTGGACTGAGATCACCCCAGCCAGGAGGACCAGTGCGGCCCCTTCGTTCAACGACCCTGCTTGCATCGCTGTTGGCGAGCCTCGCTTCTTGCGTCTGGAGTTGTGGCGACGGCAGCGTGCCCACCGATCACGGCGGCGACGACCCCGTCTCTTATCATATCTTCGTCTCCCTTTACGTTACCGGTACGCCAGCGGATACGAGCTTCGCGGTTCTCGTCGATGAGCAAGACACCCATGACATAGTCTACTCCGATACGAGTCTCACCTTCGAGCAGCTGCGGATCCTCGACGTGGGGCCGGGCACGCACACCGTGGAATTGCTCGGCGTACCATCCAACTGCAGCTTGGCCGGTAGCAATCCACGGACTTTCGCCTTTGACTCCTGGACAGTGGCGCAACTTTCCTTCCAGTTGGCCTGCAGCTGTCTCGTGACCATGCCGTCGACCGAGCGGATCGTCTTCGGCTCCGACAGGGACGGTTCGGGCGGCGGGTTCCATGGCCGTACTTACTCTGCAGATCCCGACGGTGCCAATCTCGTTCGCTCGGCCTGGCCAGGGGGATCGGTGAATCCCGACGGTATACGGACGCTGCGCTCGAACAGCTTATCCTCGAGTTTTCGCGTGACAGACCTCTGTGACCTGGAGGAGTACGGGAGGGCCGACCATGCGCTCTTTGAGGCGTGGTCGCCCGATGGTCAGACGCTTCTCCTGACCGATGCAGGAGAATGGCACCTGCAGATCATGGACGCCGACGGCTCGAACCGCAAAACATTAGTAGCGCACGATGCGGACATGTCGGGCTTCCCAGACTGGTCGCCGGACTGGTCCCCCACCGGCTTGTGGATCGCGTTCGGAACAACCGGCTACTTGGGGGCCATCAGACCGGATGGCTCTGCTCTGGCGAGGATCGTAGAGGACACAGCCGACTTCATGGAACCCGATTGGTCACCTGACGGTGACCGTCTCGTCTTCGTCCGACGGTACGGTTCTTACGAAGGTGACCGCGACGTGCTCGTCGTGGGTAGCGATGGCACCGGGATCATCAACTTGACTCGCGACGCGGAGGCGGCGGGCTACTGGTGGCCACGGTACCCCTCGTGGTCCCCGGACGGTACGAGTGTCGCATTCGATGCCTTCCGGATCGGTGGCCAGGGGCCCGTCGCGATCGTGATCACGGCAGACGGGAAGACGACCGCCATCCTGGATGGCCACGACCCCATCTGGTCGCCGGACGGAGCGCGACTAGCGCTCAACAGCCGCAGAGACGGAAACGCAGAAGTCTACGTAGTCAATCGGGACGGGAGCGGACCGGTCAACATTTCCCGGCATCCGAGCCGGGACTATCTAGTTGCCTGGTGGAATCCACCGCGCTAAGAACCGACCGTCGCCGTGTCGCTCGCGATCAGAACGGCGGACGCACGCGACATCGCATCGTAGTAGCCGACGAAGCGCGCGATCTCCGCTGCCTCGTGCGCCTCCAGGTTGTGTGCCCAGCGGTACCCGATGGTCTGATACCAGAGCTCGGCGACCACCGTGAACGGCCCGACGCCGTTGGCCAGATCGACAACGTAGCGAACGCGATCACCACCGCCCTCGAAGTCGTCATCCTCGCGGGCGCGCCCCTGCACCGCGATGTCGTCCTCGGCAGTAGTCTTGTCGAAGCCGCGTGGCAGCAGTCGGTTGTCCTTGATGTAGCGCACACCATAAAGCAATCCGGTGGTGACCCGGTCCCGCCAGTCGACCAGAATCGGCTCGTAAATCTGCACCTCGTCGGGCCGACGTATTTCCGTATAGTGCGGTTCGAAGCGGGCGGCATCGCTGTCGTTGTCATTGCCGACGATGGCACCGTCGGGGCGCATCGCGCCTGACTCCCAGACGACCGTCCCGGTCGAGTCGTGCACCACGAGATGCAACCAGGCCCGTCGAGCCGGATAGGCCGTCGGCAGCTTGTGGCCAGCCAGGTTGTCGATCGCCACGTTCAAACCCAGCTGCCGCTCCGATATCTGCAGCGAGTCCAGCCGCAGTCGCGCGCTGAGGTTCTGCAGATTCTCGGTCGTACGACGAACCGATGCGTCCATCTCAACAGGTAGAGCGGCCACGGCCTGGTCCGCGCGGTACTTGTTCAACATGCTCAGCATGAAGGCATTACCGCCGCGGAACACGTGCCGCGAGAGACCGGAGCG
>JASFLD010000161.1:0-8510 GCA_050118275.1 Gemmatimonadales bacterium | reverse complement strand
AACGGTCCGCTCGAGAAGTCGACCGCCATGTTGTGCCACGGCGCCGGGGAGGAGCAGCGCCAGCGCGAGGATGAATGAGACTCTTCCGGACGACACGATGTCTCCCGTTGCGTACGTCTGGCCAGTATACGTTGCTTCACTACGGCAAGAGGACGATCGGCGTTTCGGCACACCGTAGACGGAAGGTGTTGGTCGCGGACGACTGCCTTTCCCGTCGAGAACATCGTCCCCGGCTCGAGGGCACGCGATCTTCTGGTCGGCTGAGCCACGTCCGCAGTACCTTGAGACACCAAGCGCACACAGGTCGTGCGTACTCGAGGGGCGCATGCCGACGTCGCCGCACGGGGCTCACACTCGCGCCGTGCTTGAAGACAGATGGCGAGCGAGTCGTGTCACAACCTGCACAAGAGATACCATAGCCATGTCATTGGATCGGCCATGGGAACCCGACCGTGCTCTGACGATTCGGACGGCCCAGGCCGCGATCGGCTCGCAGTTCCCTCACATCGATGTGAGTCGGCTGGAGCCGCTCGGCCGGGGCTGGGAGTTCGATGTGTATCTGACGGCAGACGGATGGGCCTTCCGGTTCCCGCGACGGGCCGAATACGCGACGATCTTCGACTGGGAGCGTTCGGTCCTGGAACTCGTCGGTCCGCGCCTCGAGCCCGTGTCGCTGCCCCGGGTCGAACTGTTGGGAGTGCCTGGGCCCGGGTTCCCGTACCCCTTTGCCGGTCATCGTCTCGTTGCCGGCGTTCGCGCCGATCACCCCGACCTGACCCCGGCGCCGACCTTGGGAACCGAGCTTGGCAAGGTTCTCACCGCGATTCATTTCGTCCCGCCCGAAGAGGCGCGGTCGAGAGGCGTGGAGCCCGATGAGGAAGGGTCACGAGAGTGGTTCCGCGAAGCGCTGGAAGCGAGAGGGTCGCTGCGAGGTATGGGGCCATCCATCGATCGAGCCTTGGACTGGCTCGAGCGTGTGGTGACGACCCCGGGACCGTACGCGGGTCCGGTCCGCTTCATACACAACGATCTGTGCCCGGAGCATCTCCTGATCGACCCCGAGTCCGGGTCCCTCGTCGGCATCATCGACTGGACCGACGCGGCTTTGGGTGACCCGGCGCTCGATTTCGTTGTCTTCGTGACCTGGAGAGGTTGGGAGTTCCTGCGGGAGGTCCTGGCCGGCTATGGCTTCGTTGTCGATCGGAACTTCCACCAGCGGCTCTCATTCCTCGCTCGGGTCCTGTCGCTGGTATGGCTCGGCGAGTCGCGACAACAGGGGAAGGACGTCGCCAAGCACATCCGCTGGGTCGAGAATGCCTTCTCCTCACCCTCTTCGTGAAGACTCCGTGGCGGGCCGCCGCAATGCAGGCCAAAGACCGACGCCAGTGTGGCCGGCCATCCGACTTGGCCCTTCGATCCACACGTGGCACTCGGATGCAAGAAGGTGAGCGCGGTTCTCGCACTCGCGGCGCGGAACCATCCTCACCGCGCGAGTGTTTGAACGGCGTCAGCATGGGAGGTTTCGGATGTCGGTCTTCAGGTTCGTCTGTTCGGCTCTGACGCTGAGCGTCGTTCTGCCGGCGTGTCGAGATGGGATAGGTCCGGAAGACGAATTGACTCGGATACTCGAGAGCGAGCACTACACCTACCGAATGTCTCCCGGCGACCAGGTGGATACGCTCTGGCAGGAAACGTATCATGATTGGCTGACGGCGGAGCTCGGCATCGCCGCCCGGCGGAAGATCGAGTTCTACAAGTACCGCGACCGCTCGCAGCTGAAGCGACTGACTGGCGAGGACACCAATGGCTTCGCCGAACCGGCGGCCTATCGCATCCACACGATCTGGCCGTTCGACAACCACGAGGTCGTCCACACCGTGGCTGTCGACAGGTGGGGAAGTACACCGGCCCTGTTCAGTGAAGGGTTCGCGGTCGCGCATCAAACGGTGCCACTACGGAACATCTACGAACCGCACTGGAGCGGAACGGCGGTCCACGAGCTGGCACGCCAGTATTTGGCGGATGATCGTATTCCGGCCTTGGACCAGCTGCTGGAGAGCACCGGCTTCCGCCGTTTCGATCCCGAGATCACCTATCCGCTAGCCGGTTCGTTCGTGCGTTACCTGATCGACACCGATGGCCTGGACCGCGTCGTGGAATTCATCTCCCGAAGCGGCTCCGACGACCGAGCGGATGCCACGCGAGCGAACTTCCAAGCGGCGTTTGGCCAGGAGGTCGAGGAGGCATGGGGTCGCTGGTTGACGTTCTTGGAGTAGCGTCTCCTGCGTCAGCGCGGGTGTCGCCGCCTGGACGTCCTCGGGTTCCCGCTACGCTGCTCAACTCGTGTCGCGGCTGTTTCCCGATAAGGTCAAGCGGCGTGGATACAAGTTGGAGCGCGTCTTGATGATCGATGACACACCCAGGAAGCTGAGACGCCAATACGACAACCATCTGATGCTCGCGGCATTCGAGGGCGCCGCCGAAGATCGGGAATTGCCTCGGCGTCACACGTCGCGCAGCGTCTCCACCGGCTGCACCTGCAGGGCGCGGCGCATCGGCACGTAACAGGCGGCCAGGGCCAGGGCCAGCAGCAGCAGCGGGCTGAGGATGAAAGTGAACACGTCCGTCGGCGCCACCTGGAAGAGTAGGCGGTCGACGGCGCGACCGACGAGCAGGCCACCGGCCAGTCCCAGCGCGATTCCCGCCGCGACGTCGCGCAGCCCGTAGCCCAGGATGTTGCGGGCGATGTGGCCGCTGCCGGCGCCCAGCGCCATGCGGATGCCGATCTCGCGGCGCCGGCGACCCACGGCGTACGCCATCACTCCGTAGGTCCCCACAGCGGCCAGCAGCAGCGCCATCGCCGCGAAGGCGCCCATCACCAGCGCGGTGAAGCGGCGCTCGGCGACATCGTACTCGACCAGCGCGGTGAGCGGCATGACACCGAAGAAGGGGCGCACCGGGTCGATCTCCCAGAGAGCGCTCTGGACCTGTCGTGCCAGGCCCATTGGGCCGGCGGCGCGCCCGGAGACGCGTGACGGCGGCTGGTCGCCGCGACTGCGCACGACGAGGTTGAAGTAGCCCCAGGACTCCTGCGCGTACGGGATGAAGATCTCGGCCCGCGTGTCCTCGGCCAGACCTCCGTAGCGGGCGTCCGCCACCACGCCGACGATCGTCTTCTCGCGAGCGCCCTCGCTGCTGCCCAGCACGACCTTGCGGCCCACCGGGTCGTTCCCGGCCCAGAGCCGCCGTGCCGCCGTCTCGTTCACCACCGCGACGCCCGGCGCGCTCGGCCCGTCGGCGTCCCGCAGCCGCCGTCCGCTTCGCAGCGGAATCCCCATCGCCTCGAAGTAGCCGGGCAGCACGACGCGAGGCGCGATCCGGCGCGCGTCGTTCGGGTTCGCCGGATCGGCGCCCTCGAGGTAGATCTCGGTGATGATGTCCTGCCCGGACATCGGCAGGAAGTTGGCGCCGCCGACCCGCTCGACGTCGGGCAGCGCCTCGAGTCGCGCGACCGCCTCCTGCATGAACTGTTGCCGCGCTTCACTCGTCGGGTACACATTGGACGGGAGCACCATCCCCAGGGCCAGCGCGCGGTCGGCGTCGAAGCCGGGGTCCACGTCGATCAGGCGGACGAAGCTGCGGATCAGCAGGCCGCCGCCGATCAATAGGACCGCGGCGAGGGCGATCTGCGAGATGATCAGTCCGTGGCGCAGAGCGCCGCTGCTGGCTCGCATGCCCGTCGTGCCCGAGCCGGACTTGATCGACTCGATCAGCTTCGGGCCGGCGGCCCGCAGCGCCGGGGCCAGCCCGAAAAGGAGTCCGGCGACGATGGAGGTGAGGAGCGCGAAGCCGAGCACGGCGCCATTCAGAGTGACGACGTCCCGACTAGGAAGCGCTCGAGGGAGCCAACGAGTCAGGATCGGTAGGGCCCAGGCTGCGGCCAGCACCGCCAGTACTCCGCCCGTCAGACTGAGGGCCAGACATTCGGTGATCACCTGGCGGGCGATGCGGGATCGGCCCGCGCCCAGTGCGGCCCGCACCGCCAGCTCGCCTTCCCGGCGCGCAGCGCGCGACAGGAACATGTGGGAGATGTTCGTGCAGGCGATGAGCAGCACGAAGCCCACCGCCGCCATGAGCAGCAGCATCGGCGTGCGGGAATCGCCGACGCTGTACGACTTGAGCGTGACCAGCCGAGCCGCGGTTCCATGGTTGACGTTGGGAAAGGCCGCCGCCAGGTTGCGGACGATGGTGCCGACCTCGCCTTGGGCGCGCCCGCGGCCGATGCCGTCGTTCAGTCGGCCGATGACGGTGAGGGAGGGGGAAGCGCGATCCGAGTCGCCGGAGAAGTCTGTCGGGACCCAGAGGTCGGCGTACGACGGCCAGTTGAATCCGGTGCCGCCGACGCCCACGACCGGGTGGTCGACGCCGTCCAGACGGACGGTCCGCCCTACGATGCTGGGGTCGGAACCGAATTGGCGGACCCAGAGGCCGTGCTCGAGGACGACCGGCTCGGCCCCGGCGGCCTCGAAATCGGCCGGCGCGAAGCTCCGACCCAAGAGGATCCGTGGCCGCAGCACCTCGAAGAAGTCCTCGCTTACCCGAGCCGCCCGCAGCTGCTCCGGCTGCAGGGCTTCCGTCAGGTCGAAGGTGGCGAAGCCGTACGCCGCCAGCGCCTCGAACGACTCCGCCGAATCGCGGATGTCCGCGAAGTTCGGAGCCGCGTGGACGAAGCGCAACTCGCCGCTCTCTGCCTGCCGCTCACCCAGCACCACGATCTCGTCCGGATCGGGGTAGGGGACCGGCCGCAATAGGACCGCATGGACCACGCTGAAGATCAGCGCGTTGCCGCCGATCCCCAGCACCAGCGTGGTCAGCGCCACCAGGGTGAAGCCCCGGCTGCGGGCGAAGAATCGCAGAGCGAACTTCAGGTCCTGGACCAATGAGCTCATACGTGCACCTCTCCAGCTCGAGTTCAGGGACCGGAGGGGCAAGGGGCGTGCCCCGAGGCGTCGTCTGAGGAGGCGCCACTGGAACGCTCTGCGGGCAGAGGGACCTTGCGGCGAGCGCGCGCCGGACGCCGGCGCCGCGGCCGTTCGCATCCGGGACCCGCCATCCCGCCAGCGAACACCGGGCTCCGTTCGCCAGCCGTGTGCCGCGGCCCGCGGCGGCCAGAGCGGCCGGCGACGGTTTATGAGGTGCGAGGGATCGAGCAGGATGCGTTGATACCCGCGGGCGTCCAAAAGTACATCAGGGGCTCTTGCGGCGGGGCCAGGCGACGCGTCGTCCCTGCGGGAAGGAACTGCTGCGTGCGGCGGATGGCCGTGGCGAAGGCCTCGATCGAGGCCAGCGAGCGCTCAATGAAACGACGCGCGAGGACGCGACCCTGATGGTACGGGGCGAGGAGAGCGAACAAGCGCATGCAACGGAGGCCAATGAGCGGTGGTGTGTCCTACTGAAACCCAACGAGCGGGTTGGCCGTTTACGAAGGTATGCCGTTCATGTCAGGCTACGAAGCGGGTGCGGCCGCCAAGCCGCAATCGCGAATAGAGGCGTGTCGCGACCAGCCTCGTGTGGTCCACACGTCCGCGTCGCCTGAGCCGACCCCAACCGAGCGGAGGAGAGACCTTATGAGACGTGTTGCAATGCTTTCGCTGGTGAGCGCGGCCTTGGTAGCTCTGGGCGCGGCACCCGCGTCGAGTCAGAGCGTCCCCAAGATCGACTTCGACCACTACGAACTCGATAACGGACTGGACGTCATCCTCTACGAGGACCACGCCAACCCGGTGGTCAGCGTGAACGTTTGGTACCATGTGGGCTCGGGTAACGAGAAGCCGGGACGCTCCGGGTTCGCGCACCTGTTCGAGCACATGATGTTCCAGGGCTCGGAGCACCACGAGGGCGAGTACTTCGAGCCGTTGCAGAAGATCGGAGCGTTCATCAACGGCTCGACCAACACCGATCGCACCAACTACGTAGAGGATGTGCCATCCAACTATCTGGAACTGGCCCTTTGGCTGGAGTCGGACCGCATGGGCTTCCTGCTGCCGGCGCTGGACGAGGAGAAGTTCGAGAACCAGCGCAGCGTGGTGAAGAACGAGCGGCGGCAGAACTACGAGAACCAGCCATACGGCGAGTGGTACCCGCTGCTGGTGCAGGCGATGTTTCCGGCCGACCATCCGTACAACTGGCCGACCATCGGCTACATGCGCGACCTCGACGCGGCCACGCTCGAGGATGTGACCGACTTCTTCAAGATGTACTACACGCCGAACAATGCCAGCATCGTCATCGCCGGCGACTTCGACCCGGCGGAAGCGAAGCGGCTCGTTGACAAGTACTTCGGCTCGATCCCGCCGGGGCCGCCGGTGGAGCGGATCACCGACTGGAGCCCCGAGCTGAAACAGCCGATCGAGATTACCTCGCAGGACAACGTCGAGTTGCCGCGGGTCTACTATGCCTGGCACACGCCCGGCTTCTTCAAACCCGGCGACGCCGAGTTCGACCTGCTCGGCAACATCCTGACCGACGGCAAGACCTCGCGGCTGTACAATTCGCTGGTCTACGAGCAGGAGCTGGCGCAAGACGTCTCGGCGTTCCAGTGGTCGCGTGAGATGGGGAGCGTCTTCGTTATCAATGCGACGGCGCGGCCCGGCGTAGAGTTGGCGAAAGTGGAAGCGTCGTTGGACGCCCAGCTGGCGAAGCTGCTGAGCGAAGGGATCACCGAGGCGGAACTGCAGCGGGCCAAGACCACGTGGCAGGCGTCATTCATTCGTCGCCTCGAGCAGGTCGGCGGCTTCGGCGGCACAGCCAACCAGTTGAACAGCTACAACCGCTACCTGGGTTTCCCGGGCGGCTTCGAGCTCGATTTCAACCGCTACGGTGACGCCACCGCCCGCGAGGTCCTGGGCTATGCGCGCAAGCATCTCGATCCCAGCAAGCGCGCCACACTCCGTATCGTTCCCCAGGGTCAGCTGCAGATGGTCACCACCGACGTCGACCGCTCGAGAATGCCCGAGGGTGGACCCGAGCCCAGCTGGAGCCCCCCGACTATTCAGCAGGGCAAGCTGGACAACGGCCTCGAAGTGATGGTCGTGGAGGACCACAAACTGCCGCTGGTACAGGCGAACCTGGTGGTGCGCAGTGGCTTCTCGGCCGACCCGCAGGGACTGCCGGGCGTCGCCTCGCTGACCGCCGAGCTGTTGGACGAGGGGACGAGCAGCCGGAATGCGCTGCAACTGGATGAGGAGGAAAAGCGCCTGGGCGCCCAGCTTGGCACCGGCAGCGGCTTCGACGGCAGCCAGGCGAACCTCAACGTGCTGAGAGCGAACCTGGACGGTGGATTGGCTCTGCTCGCCGATGTTGCCCTCAACCCGTCGTTCCCGGCGGAAGAGCTCGAGCGGCAGCGGAAGATCTACATCGGTCGCATCGCTCAGGAGGCGAAGCAGCCGCAGGCGGCAGGGATCAAGATGTTCCAGAAGGTGCTCTACGGCGAGGGGCACCCGTACGCGCAACCCTTCACCGGCACCGGGACGGCGGAATCGATCCGGGCGATCAGCCGCGACGATCTAGTGGAGTTCTACGAGGAGAACTACCGGCCCAACAACTCGGCGCTCGTCTTCGCCGGCGACATCACGCTGCAGGAGGCGATGCGACGCGCCGGGCAGCACTTCGGCGACTGGAAGCGTGGCGCGGTGGCGATGACGGAGGTGCCGCGACCCGAGCCGATCACCGGCACGCAGGTCTATATCGTCGACAAGCCCGGCGCGCAGCAGAGCGTGATCATGGTGGGTAACCTCGGTCTGCGAAGGAATGCCGACGACTATGACGCTTTCCAGATCATGAACAATGCCTTCGGCGGTAAGTTCTCCAGCCGAATCAACCTCAACCTGCGCGAGGACAAGGGCTACAGCTACGGCGCGCGCTCGATCTTCCTCGGCACGCGCGGCGTCGGGCCCTTCATAGTGCTGGCGCCGGTGCAGACGCAAAGTACCAAGGAGTCGATCGTGGAGATCTTGGGCGAGTACCGCGACATCGTCGGGACCCGTCCCTTGAGCGAGAGCGAAGTGATGGAGGCGAAGGGGAACATCATCAAGGGAATGCCGCGACAATTCCAGAGCGTGGGCGGCGTTGCGGGCCAGATGGCCAACATCTTCCAATACGATCTTCCGCTGGATGAGTGGTCTACTTCGTTGCAACGCCTGTCCGCCATCACGCCGGCGCAGGCGACCGAAGCGGCGCGGGATCACCTGGACCCGGACGCCGTGGTGATCGTCGTGGTCGGCGACAGGGAGGCCATCGAGCCAGGGATCAAGGAACTGAATCTTGGCGAGGTGCGGGACCTGGCCACCGACGTGGAGAGTGAGGGGTAGCGATCGTCGGCGATACTGCGACGGCTGGCGAGAGGGGTCGTTCCGAATCCGTGACGACCGGCCCGCGCTCGCCAGCCGTGCCTTCACTTCCGAACACGAGCACTTGCAACGGGGATCCACCGAGGGCCTGGCGCCCTGCGG
>JASFLD010000160.1:0-8517 GCA_050118275.1 Gemmatimonadales bacterium | reverse complement strand
CTTTGTATCAAAATGATACAATTGAATCGTAATGATACATTCCCGGGTGAGGAGCCCGATCATGTTCAGCGCTGAGGACGCCTCGCACGCCCACGCGAACGCTTTTCATCAGCGGGACGATTCTTTGTGGTGTGAGGACGTTCCCCTGTCCAGCATCGCCGACGAGATCGGCACGCCCTGTTACGTCTACAGCGAGACCGCTATCCGGCGGCGCTTCGCGGCGTTCACCGACGCCTTCGCGGACCTCGACGCCCGCGTCTTCTACTCGGTCAAGGCCAATCACAACCTGTCGCTGCTTCGACTCATCCGCAGCTTGGGCGGCGGCGCCGATGTCGTTTCGGTGGGTGAGCTGTACCGCGCCGGGTTGAGCGGATTCTCCGGCCCAAACATCATCTTCGGTGGCGTCGGGAAACGGGTCGACGAATTGCAGGCCGCGCTGCGGGCCGGTGTGCTGCTGATCAACGTCGAGTCGGAGGGCGAGTTGCGCCGACTGAACCACGTAGCCATGGACGTGGGTAAGCGGGCTCCCGTCTCCCTGCGCGTCAACCCGGGAGTCGAGCCCGACACGCATGCCTACACGCAAACCGGCCACTACCGCACGAAGTTCGGCATCGCCCTCGAGGATGCCCCAGAACTCTATCGCTTGGCGGCCAGTCTGGACTATCTGGAGCCGGTGGGCATCGACTCGCACATCGGCTCGCAGATCCTGAGTCCGGCTCCTTACCGCGAAGCGATGCTGCGATTGGCCGACCTGGGCCGTCGCATCCGCGACGACGGCGTCGACCTGCGCTATTTCGATATCGGCGGCGGCTATGGTTTGCAGCACGACGGCGACGGCCAGTTCGACCTCGCCACGCTCGCCGAGCCGCTGGCCGAGGTCGGGTCGGATCTCGGCGTTACCTGCCTGCTCGAGCCAGGACGCTGGCTCGTCGCGCCGGCCGGCGTACTGCTCGCCCGCGTCCTTTACACCAAGCGACTGGGCGATAAGCTCTACTACGTGACCGACACCGGTTCCAACGATTTCCTGCGACCGAGCTACTACAACGCTTACCATCCGATTCAGCCGGTTCGGGCCCGTGACGGCTCGACGGTCGCCGATATCGTAGGACCCGTGTGTGAGACCGGCGACTTCCTCGGCCGCGACCGCTCCGTGCCGCCCCTCGAGGAAGGCGATCTGATCGCCGTGGGCTTCGCCGGCGCCTACGGTTTCGTGATGAGCTCGAACTACAACTCGCGCCCACGGGCCGCCGAAGTGTTGGTGCGCGGTGACGATTTCCGCGTCATCCGGCGCCGGGAGACGCTCGACGATCTCGTCGCAGCAGAACGGGACGCCGGCTGATCCATCGCAGCGGGACACGATGCAAGGGGACTGCCGATATGCCGCGCGGCACACTGCTCCTCAACCGACAGGACATCGCCTCGCTGTTGAGCCTGAGCGATTACGTGGAGATCGTCGAGAACGCCTTCAGACTCCACGCCGAGGGCAAGACTCTGCAGCCGGGCCTCCTGCACATCGATGCGCCCACCGGCGAGTTTCACATCAAGGGCGGCGGGCTGCGACTCGAGCGGACCTACTGCGGCGTGAAGGTGAACGCCGGGTTCTTCCAGAACAGAGAACGGTTCGGAATGCCCAACGTACAGGGGACGATAGTCCTCTGCGATGGGGAGAACGGCTATCCGCTGGCGTTGATGGACTCCATCGAGATCACTCTGAGCCGAACGGGTGCGACCACCGCGGTGGCAGCCAAGTACCTCGCCAGGCCGGACTCCCGCATCGCGACGATCTGCGGCTGCGGCGTTCAGGGCCGGATCCAACTGCGGGCCATCAAACTGGTCCTGCCGATCGAGAAGGTCTTTGCCTTCGACAACGATCCGGCGGCGGCTGAAGCTTTCGCGTCCGAGATGGGCGACGAGCTGGACATCGAGATCACGGCCGTCGCGGAACCGGCCGCTGCGGTCGCCTCGGGCGATGTCTGCATCACGTGCACGCCGGCCAAACAGCACTTCGTCGAGCGGGCACATGTCCACGTCGGGGCGTTCATCGCCGCCGTCGGGGCGGACAGCCCGGGCAAGCACGAGATCGAACCCGGGCTCATGGCGTCGGCCACGGTCGTCGTCGATCTGCTCGAACAATGCGCCAGAGTGGGCGAGCTGCATCACGCCCTCGAGGCGGGCCTCCTCACGGTCGACGACGTCCACGCCGACCTCGGCGAGATCGTGAGCGGACGCAAGCCGGGCCGCACTTCGGACGACGAGATCATCATCTTCGACGCAACCGGCACGGCTCTGCAGGATGCGGCGGGCGCCGCCGCCGCTTATGAGCGGGCGCTCGAGGCGGGGATCGGGACCTTCTTCGATTTCGCGGCGTCGAGCCCGGACTGATTCCTGCCCAGTCCTACGATGGCCGCGTGGACCGGGGGCCAGGCTCGAAGCCGGGGCTAAGGTGCGGGCACCGTCCGGGCAGCTGATGTCGCGTTCGTTCGCAAAGATCGCCTCCCTGAGCCGCCAGTGACCGGCTACGCCTCACTGGCTCCCGACCTGGTCGTGGAAGTGCTGTCACCCGACGATCGGCCGGGTGAGGTGCTGGCCAAGGTGGGTGACTGGCTCGACGCGGGCACGCGTCTGATTTGGGTGATCGACCCCAAGCGGAGACGCATCCGCACCTACCGCGCCAACGGCGACCAGACGATCACCGACGAGCGGGGCCTCCTGGATGGAGAAGACGTCTTGCCGGGATTCGCGTGCCCCGTGCAGTCCCTATTCTAGAGCTCAGAGAGAAAGCGGCTGCCCGTCTTGGCGACCTCCATTAGGGCGTCGTCTCCCGCGTCCAGCGATCCAGCCACGCCAGCACCGTCTCGTGCCACAGCACGCTGTTCGCCGGACTCAAGACCCAGTGGCTCTCGTCGGGGAAATAGAGAAACTGGCTCGGTATCCCCTGTCGCTGCAGCGCCGTGAATGCGCCGAGCCCCTGCTCCAAAGGAACGCGATAGTCCAGCGCCCCGTGCACGACCAGCATGGGCGTGCGCCAATTGTCCACGAACCGCGCCGGGTTGTGCTTCTCGTATCCCTCCGGGTTCTCCCAGTACGGGCCGCCGTGCTCCCACTCGGGAAACCACAGCTCTTCGGTCGCGAAGTACATCATCCGTTGGTCGAACACGCCGTCGTGATTCACCAGGCAACGGAACCGGTCGGGCCACTTGCCGGCGATCCAGTTGATCATGTAGCCGCCGTAGGAGGCCCCCAACGCGCAGACGCGATCGCCGTCCATCCACGGGTACTTCGCCAGTGCCGCCGCCAGCCCCTTCTGCAGGTCCTCGAGCGGTTTCCCGCCCCAATCGTGACGTATCGCGTCCGTGAAGGCCTGCCCGTAGCCGGTCGAGCCGTGGAAGTCCACCATCACCGCCGCGTAGCCCGCCCCGGCGTAGATCTGCGGATTCCAGCGGTAGTGGAAATCGTTCCCGAACGAGCCCTGCGGACCCCCGTGAATCAGGAAGGCCACCGGATACTCGCGGCTGGCTTCGAAGTCCGCCGGCCTCACCATCCAGGCGTACACGCTATCGCCGTTCCAGCCCTCGAATGTGAAATGCTCCGGCTGGCCCATGCTCACCGCCGCCAGCCTGTCGTAGTTGAACCGCGTGATCGCGCGGACGCCTTCGCCCTCCAGATTCGCCGTGTACAACTCCACCGGCGAGCGAAAGTGATCCATGCCGAAGACGATCCGCTCCCCAGCGAAGCCCGGCGACCGGACGTGTCCCTCCCGAACCAGCGTCGTCACATCGCCGCTCGCTACGTCGATCGCGAAGAGCGACACGTTGCCCAGGTTGTTCGCCGTCGCGAGGATCGTTCGGCCGTCCGGCGACCAGGCGATCGATCCCGGCGACCGGTCCCAGTCCTCGGTCAAGACTCGCGCGTCTCCATCCGGCCACCCCTTCAGCACGATACGGAAGCGGTCCGACTCATAGCCCGGCCGTTCCATCGCCAGGTACGCTAACGTCCGCCCGTCGGGCGAAAACACCGGACCGGTGTCCCACGCTCGATTGTCCAGCGTCAGCAAGCCCGGATCGGCGCTGCCGTCGATCGGCACCACATAGAGATCGAAATCCGTCGACCACGGCTCAGCCGCGCCGGCCAGTCGGGCGGTGAACACGATCGAGTCGCCGTCCGGGGTGAAGGCGATCTCCTCGGGCCCACCGAACGGCTTCGACGGCGAGTCCGCGTCCACACCCTCCATCACGTCGCGCGGTTCACCCCCGCTGGTCGGCATGACGAAAACGTGCGAGCGCCGCCCGTCGTTCCACGTATCCCAATGCCGCACGAAAAGGCTCTCGTACAGGTGACCACTCGCCTTCCGCTCTTCACGCTCTTTCAAGCGCAGCGCGCTGCACGACATGACGGTTTCGCCCGCCGCCTCAGCCGCGCTGCTGCCACAGTCCACGAACACGTCCGCCGTGAAGGCGACGTGCCGGCCGTCCGGCGCGACGACCAGATTGCCCAGATCCAAAGGCAAGTCCGTGACCCGCTGAGCCTCTCCGCCATCGACGCGTTTGTACCAGACCTGCGAGCTGCCCGACCGGGTAGAGAGGAACCAGACCGTGCTCCCGGTCGGCGACCAGCGAGGGTTGAAATCCCCGGCCTCATGCGTTGTGAGGCGACGCAAGTCCGAACCGTCGCTCCGCACCAGCCAGATGTCCGAGCGGCGCCGATTCGCCTCCCGGTCCAGCGAGCTGACCACGAACGCGACCCAATCCCCGTCGGGGGAAACCTGCGGATCGCTTATCCGATCCATGGCGATCAGATCTTGGACGTTGAAGGGATGGTCGTCCTGCGCACGGCCCAACGAAGGCACGGTCAAGACGACCAGCAATCCCGCAATAGCCGAAAAGCCAGCCAGCTTCATTCCGATCCCTCCTGACGATTCACAGAACGGCGCCGTCCCGCCACGCAAGAAGCTCTCTCCGCAGCTTGATCATCCTGCGCCGTCGGGGTCGTACTCTGTCCATTTGACTCGAGCAAAGATAACCGTCCTCGCGGCGCTGCGAAAATCCGGCCCCAGTTCGACGCGTGCGTCACCGCTCACCACGCCACGGGCCACCCGGGCACTCTGTGAGGCCGGGCGGCCCGAAGCTGCAACCCACCGTCCCTAGTTTCCTCCACTCTCCTTCGTCTTCACGGGCGGCGCCGGTCGCTCCGGCAAGCGCTTCGGATCGCGACGCACCGCCTCGGTAACCTCCTGAACCGCACGCTCCAACTGCAGATCCCGACCCGCGAGGATCGATTCCACCGTGTTCTCGACTTCGATGTCGGGCGCGACGCCGTAACCCTCGATGATATAGCTGCCGTCGATGTCATTCGTCGCGTATTGCGGCACGAACACCACGCCACCGTCGATCAGCGGTCCGTGGCCGCTGATTCCGACCACACCGCCCCAGGTCCGCTTGCCGATCAGCGGTCCCAGGTCCGCTTTCTTGAACATGCCCGGGAAGATGTCCCCATCGGAGGCCGAGGTCTCGTTGATCAGACAGACCAGGTGACCGTAGAACACGGTTCCCGGATAGGTGTCCGGCCAGTCGGCGGTCCGATTGAATCCGGTCGCCAGCAACTCCCGGTTCAACCGCTGGATCAACATCGCCGATACGTTGCCGCCACCGTTACCGCGCACGTCGATGACCAGCCCGTCCTTGCGGATCTGGCCGTAGTACCACTTGATGAACTCGCGGATCCCGTCGGCGCCCATGTCCGGAATGTGCAGATACCCTATCCGGCCGTCGGTGGCTTCCTCCACGTAGCGCCGTTTCGCCGCCACCCAGGTATAGTACTTCAGCGACAGTTCGCTATCGATCGGCTTGACCATCACTTCGCGCGCGCCATCCAGCCTCGGCCGACTGTTCACCTGCAACGTCAGCGGTGCGTCCGCCTTGCCACGCAGCACCTCGTATGGGTTGGTCGGCGCCCGCAGGTCCTCGCCGTTGACCGACAGGACGTAGTCGCCAACCGAGACGTTTACTCCGACCTCGGTCAACGGGGACCGATAGTGCTCCTCGGCGTTGTCGCCTTCGTAGATCTTCGCGATCCGGTAGCGGCCCGACCCTTCGTCCAGCTCGAACGTGGCGCCCAATAGCGCGAAGCTCGGTCGGTCGGGAATCTCGTAGTCGCCGCCCTGAATGTACGCGTGTCCCACGCTCAGTTCGGCGATCATCTCGCTGATCACGTAGTTGAGGTCGGAACGGTGCGCGACGTAAGCCAGCAAGGGACGGTACTGCTCGCGCAGCGCCTCCCAGTCGTAGCCGTGCATGTTCTCCACGTAGAACCAGTCACGGTAGCGTCGCCAAACCTCGTCGAAGATCTCCTCCCACTCCTCGGCGGGTACCCGGTCGACCTTCAGATCCGCCGTCGAGACGCCCTTCTTCGAGCCCGACGCCTCGGCCTTCACATCGTACAGGCTGAAGGATCCGCCCTGCCTGACCAGCATCTTCTTCCCGTCGTGCGACAGCGCGTAATTCCCGACGCCCTCCAGGACCGTCTTCTCTTCTCGATCTTCCATGGAGAAGATCTTGATCGAAGGGCTCTGCCCGCTCGATGCGCCGTAGAAGAAGGGCGCGCCCTCCACGTAGATCAGGCTACCGTTCACCGCCGTCAGACCGCCGTAGTTCCCGTTGGCCACCGGCACCCTGGTCACCCGCTCAGCCATTCCCTCGAACTCGATCGAGGCCGGCCCCTTGGCCCCCTCGGCGCCATCACCTTCGTCATCCTCATCGCCGCCGATCTTCACCTCGTCGCTCCGCGGCGGGAACGGGTTTGCCACGTCGCCGCGCAGCGCTAAGGCGTAGATCCACGATTCCCTGTTCACCACGTAGTTCCACTCGAACGAGCCGATCTGCGGCGCGAGGGCCCGATCCGACAGATAGAACAGGTAGTCGCCTTTCGGATCCCAAGTCGGCGAGAAATCGTTGAACATCTCGCTGGTGACCCGGTGCAACTGCCGGTCCGCCATGCCGTACACCCAGACCGACGAGAAGCCGTTCCGGTCGTTCAGCGTGAACGCCAACCAGCCGCCGTTCGGCGACCAGGTGTAGTCGAACAGCTGGTACTGCCGTTGGTCGGCGACCTCCCGCTTCTCCTTCGTGGCCACATTCAGCACGTACAGCTTGCCCTCTTTGTCGCTGTAGGCGATGTAATCGCCGTCCGGCGACCACTCCGGCGCGTACAGCATGCCCGTGCTGCCGCTCGTCAGTTGCTGCGGCCCGCCCGAGCCGTCCTGATCGATGACGTAGACCTCCTCCTCACCCGTCATGTCGCTGATGAACGCGATCTTCGAACCATCCGGTGACCAGCGGGCGTGCTTGTCGTGCGCCCCCGAGGACATCGTCAGATTGCGGGTCGCCCCGTGCTCGATCGGCGCCGTGAAGATGTCGCCCCGCGCCACGAACAGCGCCCGTTCACCCTTCGGGCTCAATGCCCAGCCCTCGATATTGTCGGCCACGTTCATCTGCGACGGTCGGGCTGCCAGGCCCTCCGACGGGACGTCGATCGAGATCGGTTGCGACTCACCCGTGCTCACGTCGAACACCACCAGTTCGCCGCCCAACTCGTAGACGATCCGCCCGCGCCCGTCGTCGCTCGGCCACCGAACATCCCACGTCGTGCTGCGCGTCAGTTGCATCGTCGCACCGCTGGCCGGGTCGTAGGAGTAGACGTTCAGCGTGCCGTCCCGGTCGGAGGTGAAGTAGACCATGTCACCGATCCACATCGGATCGCGATCGGCACGCGGATTGTCCGTGACCCGCTGGGACTGGTTCGTGCCCAAATCGAAGATGTAGATGTCCTGCGCCCAGCCGCCGGCGTAACGCTTCCAGCTCCGGAAATCGCGGAACGGATAGGAATAGACCACCCGGTTGCCGTCTGGAGAGAACGCGCCGGCCCCTGTCACCGGCATCGGCAGCGCTGTCGGCAGGCCGCCCCCCACCGAGACCGTGTACAGCCGGCTGTCGGTCAGATCCCAACCATCGCCGCGCAAAGAGCGAAACAGCACCGCCGACCCGTCGTTCGTCCAACCATAGACCTGGTTGTCGTAGCCCCAGCGCGGCGCCAGCGGCCCGCGAGCCGGGTAGTGCGTCAGCCGCTTGGGCACTCCTCCCGTCGCCGGAATCACGTAGACTTGTTCATCCCCGTCGTACTGACCCGTGAACGCGATCCAGTTACCGTCCGGCGAGAATTTCGGGAACAGCTCGAGCCCCGGATGCGCCGTCAGACGCGTTGCCGTTCCGCCGGTCGCCGGCGCTACCCACAGATCGCCGGCGTAGACAAAGGCGACCTGGTCGCCGTGGATGTCCGGGAATCTCAGCAGCTTCGTCTGCGCCGCGGCGTTGCCAGGCAGGAGGGCCGCCGCCCATATCACCGCGCAGACGCCTGCCAGCCAAGCGCGTGCTTGCATGGTCATCTCAGGCCTTTCTGTAATGATGTTGAAGAGTTTTCAGACACCGTGGAACATGGCTTCTCGACGTAGCGCGAGCGCCGCGC
>JASFLD010000159.1:0-8525 GCA_050118275.1 Gemmatimonadales bacterium | reverse complement strand
AGCTCGCGCAACGGTCGGGCCTCGACATCGGAGCGGAGTTCGATCCCCACAAGCCGTTCATCGACACTGTGAATTGGCGATGCGACCACTGCGAAGGACTGATGCGTCGGACGCCGGAAGTGATCGACACTTGGTTCGATTCCGGCTCGATGCCTTTCGCTCAGTGGCACTACCCGATGGAGAGTAACGACCAGTTCGACGAACAGTTCCCGGCCAGCTTCATCGCCGAGGGCGTGGATCAGACGCGAGGTTGGTTCTACTCTTTGCTGGCGATCTCGACGGCGCTGTTCGACCGCGCACCGTACGAGAACGTCGTCGTCAACGACCTCGTCCTGGACGCCGAAGGCGTGAAAATGTCGAAGTCGCGAGGCAACGTCATCGATCCGTGGGCCGCGATCGGCGACTTCGGCGCCGACGCCATTCGCTACTACCTGCTGGCCGTGAGCAACCCCTGGATTCCGAAGCGCTACGACCCGAAAGCGATAGGCGAGGTACGACGCAAGTTCTTCGGAACGCTGCTCGCCACTTATCGATTCTTCGAGCTCTATGCCAACGTTGAAGGGTGGAAGCCGACAGAACAGCCGGCGTGGGACCGACGGCCGATACTGGACCGTTGGCTGTTGTCGCGTCTGGACGGGCTCGTGGAGGAGTGTCGCTCCGACATGGACGGCTTCGACGTGACCCATGCCGTCCGCCGGATCGGCGAATTCGTGGTCGACGACCTCTCCAACTGGTATGTGAGACGGTCGAGACCACGTTTCTGGGGTACGCGGTCGGCGAGTCGCGAGACGATGGACGCGGCGTTCGCCACGCTGTGGGAGGCGCTGGTGACGGTCTGCAGGCTCTTGGCGCCCATGGCCCCGTTCGCTTCCGATTGGATTCACCGCGAATTGGCGGAGGGAGTATCGGTTCATCTCGAGCGATATCCGCAAGTCGAGGGCCGGCGTGACTCCGAGCTGGACCACGCCGTCGATGTGGCGCGCAAATTGGCGGGGTTGGGCCGGGCGGCGCGCGAAGGTGCCGGAATCAGAGTTCGGCAGCCTTTGCGCCGCCTGGTGACGTTCGTACCAGGCGGCCGACCGGCCGGAATGGATGGGGATTTGTTGGACATCGTGCGCGACGAGTTGAACGTGAAGGAGATCTCCTTCGTCGATGATCCCCTCGAATTGGTGACTCTCAGGGCCGAACCGAATTTCGCAGCTCTCGGCCCCTTATTCGGCGCCCGAGCCAAATCGGTGGCGGAGGCCGTACGAGGCCTGGACAATGCCTCCCTCGCTGCCTGGCGGGTCACCCGGGGCGACCTGACGGTAGACGTGTCGGGGGAGGGTCTGACGGTGCCCGAAGAGGCGATTCTCCTGAAGGAACAACCACTGCAAGGCTATACGATGCAATCGGATAGCGCTGTCGTGGTGGCGCTCGATACGACGGTCGACGGCGGGTTGCGGGCGGAGGGCACGGCGCGGGAACTGGTGAACCGCATTCAGCGTCTGCGACGCGACGCCGGCTTGGAACTGGACGACCGGATTCGATTGGGTATCTTTGGGGCGCCCGAGGTCGTATCGGCGGCGGAGGCACACCGCCAGTACATAGCGGGTGAGGTGCTGGCGGTGGAAATCATGATCGGCCGAGAGCCGCCGACGGATGATCTGTATGATCACACTCGGGAGTTCCAGCTGGACGGAGGGGACGCGCTGATTGGCGTTCGGATTCGGTAGCTGCCGAGCCGGTATCGATCGATCCTTCGGCGTTGCGGGAGGACCAGGAAATACGATGACGATAAGCAAGAAAGACAGAGCGCATTTCGAGCAGCGGCTTCTCGAGGAGCGAGCGAAGGTTGTGAGGCAGTTGGCGCAGTTTGACGAGTCTTTCTCGAACACTCTACAGGCGTCGAACGGGGACTTGTCCGCCTACAGTTTCCATATGGCGGATCAGGGGACGGACGCGATGGAACGGGAGAAGGCTTTTCTGTTCGCCAGCAAGGAAGGCCGTCTCCTTTATCATATCGACGAAGCTCTGCGTCGGCTGTACAAGAAGCCCGACATCTTCGGGATCTGTGAGGAATGTGGGGGGGAAATCGGATACGACCGCCTCGACGCGCTTCCTCACGCCCGGCTCTGTATCCGCTGCAAGGAGCGTGAGGAGAACGGTGACACCTGACGGCTACTCGCAAGCTGAGCGGGTGAGCGAACGTCAATCGCTGGCGAGCGTAGCAGCGTCGCGCGGCAAACTGACCGTGTTCGTCGGAACGGCCGTTTTCGTACTCCTCGTGGATTTGCTGACCAAGTACTGGGTTCAGCAGACGCTCTATAGATACAATGCGGTGAATGTGCTGGGCGACTACTTCCGCTTGACGTACATTCACAATCCGGGTGCGGCCTTCGGCCTGCACCTGGGGCCTTACTCCCGATTTATCTTCTTGACCCTGGCTTTCGTCGCGCTCGGGGTCCTCTTCGTCATGTACCGGCATACCGCCCCAGGGGACAAGCTCAGGCTTCTGGCCATCGGATCGATCGCCGGAGGAGCTTTGGGCAATGTCGTCGATCGGATTCGTTCGGCCGAAGGGGTCATCGATTTCCTAGACTTCGGGGTCGGCAGCCTGCGCTGGCCGGTCTTCAACGTGGCTGACACCGCGGTCACGATAGGCGCGATTCTGTTGCTAATCTCGCTCTGGGCCGAGGATCGGCGGCGTGAGCGTGAGCAGAGTGATTCCGCCTGACGACGGTCGCGACGTCGTAACCCATCGGATCCAGGTCGAACAACCCGCCGAGCAGCGTCTCGATCGTTATCTCGCCGCGAGACTCGATCTTTCTCGCTCACATGTCGCAGCCCTGATAGAGGCTGGGAGAGTGCGCGTTGCGTCCCGAGTGCCGAAGAAGAGCTACACACCCGAGCCCGGGGATGAAATAATCGTGGAAATCCCGGCGCCCGCCCCATCCGATATCGAACCCGAGGATATCCCCCTCGACGTTCTATACGAGGATGAAGGGTTTCTGGTAGTAAACAAGCCGGCCGGCATGGTGGTTCACCCGGCTCCGGGCCACACGCGCGGAACCCTGGTCAACGCGCTCCTTCATCACACCGAGCGACTGTCGGCCATTGGTGGAGCGCGGCGCCCTGGAATCGTCCATCGGCTGGACAAAGACACATCTGGCCTGATCATCGTGGCCAAGCAGGAAGTCGCACACCGGCGTTTGGCCGATGCGCTGTCCAGGCGCAAGATCTCGCGCAGCTATCTGGCCGCCGCCTGGGGCCATATCGACGGCGAAAGTCTGATGATCCGGGCGGACGTCGGCCGCCACCAGCGCGACCGCAAGCGTATGGCGGTCGTTCCGGGAGCCCGGCCGGCAACAACGGAAGTCTGGCGGCTGGAACGCTGGAAGGCGGCGGATTTCCTGACAGTCAAGCTCCACACCGGAAGGACGCACCAGATACGGGTTCATTTGCGCCACATCGGGCATCCGGTGGTGGGTGATCGCCAGTACGGGCGCGGGTGGGAGCGGGGCTTGAGCGCGAGCGCCGGTCTCTGGGCGAAAGAACTCGCGGAGCGGGTCACGAGACAGTTCCTCCACGCCGCCGAGTTGAGATTCGTGCACCCCGTCTCGGGCCGAGTGATGGAGTTCTCGGCCCCTCTTCCGCCGGAGCTGGCGGCGGCGGCGGATTGGGCGCGCAAGACAAGTTGACGGCGGCGTTAGTCCTTATTATACTTATACTTCCCGCGAGTGGCTTCACTCGATCCCTCCCCCATTTGTCCCAATTCGACAGGGTTCGTTGTGGTGTCGGACAACACCGGGCGCCAACTGCTCTTTGCCGTCGGAGATCATCTGTTTGCCGCTGAGGCGCGGTGCGTGCGCGAGATCATTGAGACTGGCTTGGCCGCCACGCCGATTCCCGGCGCGATTCCCGCTGTGTGGGGACTGATCAACCTTCGCGGCTCTCTTCTGGTCGCCGGCAGCCTCGGCGCGTTGCTCGAACTGACTCCGCGTCCGACGGATCCGGTGCTGGTGGTGTTCGAACACGGCAGTCGTCGGGTGGCGCTCGAGGTTGATCGGGCCGTCGATGTCATGTCGGAGTCGCATTGCGAGCCGGCCTTAGATGACCGACCCCTGGCCGACTTGGCGACCCATGCGATAGTCAGCGAGGTGGGGTGGTTCGGAGATCGCTCCTATTTCCGATTGGATATGCGCCAGTTGTTTGCGCATTTGCTGGAAGAGGAAGAAGCAGCAGGGGATACAGAAGCCGGCCAATCTGATGGAGGGGCAGGGCAATGACAGGCCGAAGGGTCTTGATTGTTGATGATGCGATCTTCATGCGTACGATGATCGGGGACATTCTGAAGCAGGCGGGCTTCGATGTTGTCGGCGAGGCTTCCACCGGCCACGAGGCGGTGGAGAAGTACAAGGAACTGAAGCCCGATCTGGTGACAATGGACATAGTTATGCCCGATATGGGTGGAATCGATGCCGTTCGCGAAATAATCAAGGAGGATCCGGAGGCGAGAATTCTCATGTGCAGCGCGATGGGCCAGCAGGGTCTGGTCGTTGAAGCGATCCAGGCGGGAGCGGGGGACTTCGTCGTGAAGCCGTTCCAGCCCTCGCGCGTCGTCGAGGCAGTGCAACGACTCTTGGGATGAAGGGCCAGGACAAGTACGCGCAGCTATTTGCAGCCGAGGCACGAGATCATCTCAGCGAGATGAGCCGCGGGCTGATGGCGATCGAGGCGGACTCGGCGCAGCGGGGATCGCTCGACGCTGTATTCCGGTCGGTCCATACGATCAAGGGCATGGCGGCCGCGATGGGTTACGATGTCGCGACGCGGCTGGCGCACAACATCGAATCGGCGCTGGATGAGGCGCGTTCCGGCGGGCGCCGCGTGACCGCCCAGCTGGTCGACCTTCTGTTGGAGAGTGCTGATTTGCTCGATGCGGTCGTGACGGCCACTGTGGCCGGCCACGAGCCGCCGGACGCCGACGTCATGATCGAGCGTTTGGTCTCCTGGAGGCTCGCGGTCGAGACGGTCACGCCGGCGGTGGACCCGCCGGAAGCCGGTGGGCCGGAGGCGCAGGGTCGGGAGGCGGAAAGACGGGGCGGGGCCCGCGGTGCGACGACCTCCGGGCTGCGACGTCCCGACGCAGGTAGAATCCGCGTACCGATTGGCCGCTTGGACACCCTGTTGAACTTGATCGGCGAGCTGAAGATGGTGCGGGATAGACTGCAAGCCCTGACCGCCCACGTCGCCACGCCGCCGCTCGCCGACGCCTTCGAGAAGGCGGGACAGCTGATCACGGAGATGCAGGCGCAGGTCGTCGAGAGCCGGATGGTCCCGATGTGGCAGGTCTTCGATCGATACCCACGGCTGGTACGGGAGTCGGCCCGCATGGCCGGAAAGGAAGTCGAGCTCGAGATGAAGGGCAAGGAGCTCGAGGTGGACCGCACGCTCCTCGACGCCATCGGCGATCCGCTCCTTCACCTTTTGCGCAACGCCGTCGATCATGGCATCGAGCTCCCCGAAGAGCGCGAGGCTGCCGGCAAGCCGCGAGTTGGCCATCTGAAGCTCGCCGCGCGGCGCGAGCGCTCTCGCGTCGTCATCGAGATCAGTGACGATGGACGCGGGGTGAATCGTCAAAGGGTCAGAGAGGAAGCGCGCCGCCGCGGTCTCATCGCGGCCGACGTCGAGTTGGACGACCTCGAGCTGTATCGCGTCCTCGCAGGGCCGGGCTTCTCGACTGCCGATCAGGTGACGACGCTATCGGGCCGCGGCGTGGGACTGAACGTCGTCGAAGAGAGTGTTCGCAAGCTGGGAGGCTCTGTGCGTTTCTCCACGCAACCCGGAGTCGGGACGACGTTCCGACTCGAGTTGCCGTTGACGCTCGTGATCCTCCCGGCGGTGATCGTGGCGGTGGCTGGTCAGGTATACGCGGTCCCAGCCAGCTTCGCTCGCGAGAGCTTGGAACTATGGGATGGTGCGGTCGAGACACGGCAGGGAGAGGAGTGGATCCGCTGGCACGATGAACGTCTGCCCTTGCGGCGGCTGCGACGACAGTTCGTCGACTGCGGAGACGAGCCAGCAGCTGGCAATGGATCGAAGCCAGAGAAACTGCGCGTCATGGTGCTCGAGTTCGGTGGGGTGCGGTCGGCCATTGCGGTCGACAGCTTCGTCGGTCAGGAGGAGATAGTCGTCAAGACGTTTGACATGCCGCGGGGAGCGGTGCCGCTGTTCTCGGGTGCTACGGTGCGGCCGGACGGACGACCTGCCCTGGTACTGGACGTCGGCAGCTTGACTCGATGTTGACGGATTGGCGGAACAATAGGGCCGAGGTATGGAACCGGTAAGCGAGTTGACGAGTCAGGTGCACGATCTGCGTCAGACAGAGGTGGACGCGTTGAAGGAGATGGCGAACATAGGAGCGGGCCATGCGGCGACCGCCCTCAGCCAGCTCACCAACCGTCGCGTCATGATCGATGTGCCTAATGTTGGGATCTATCCAATCGAGAAAGCCGCTACGGCTGTCGGAGATGAGAGCCAGGTCGTGGCGGCTATACTCATTCAGGTGCTCGGAGACCTGACGGGACGCAGCCTGATGATTTTCGACAAGAGTTGTGCCATGCAGCTTGTCGACCTGCTGCTGGGCCGGGAGTCGGGCGGGCCCCACATGCTGGGTGACATCGAGCGGTCAACGTTGGAGGAGACAGCAAACATCCTTACCGGCGCCTATTTGAACGGATTGTCGGGCTTGCTCGGTCTCATGCTGATCCCGTCCGTTCCTAGATTGGCCGTCGATGTCTGTGACGCCGTCCTCTCGACGTCGTATCTCGACCTTGGCCAGGAACACGGAATCGTCATCGTGTTGGACACGCGTTTTCGATTCGATCCTGGCGATACGGGGATGTCCGGGCACTTCGTCTTGCTGCCGGATACGGCTAGTTTGAATGTCATCCTGAAGGCAGCTCGTGTGAGGTAAAGGGATGGTCGTGCTGGTCCACTCCGAGCGTGATCTCCGCGTCCTTCGATCGCTGGCCAAGCGAATCGATCCCGGTGACGCCGGGGCCTGCAACAACCTCGGGGTAGTGTATTTTCAGAAGGGGTTGTTCGAGGAGGCGATCGAGCAATTCCGTCGCGCGCTGGCCATCGACGGAAAGATGGAGGTCGCCCGCCGGAATCTGGAGATCGCGTATCATCAGACCGGGTACTATGATCGGAGGATCTCGGAATACATCAGCCGGCTGCAGGCCAACGATGCGGATGACAAGGCGCGTTTCGGTCTGGCCGAAGCGTACCTCCAAACGGGACGCACCGAGCAAGCGATCAGTCAATACGAAATACTCGTCGAGCGGCGTCCGCGAGACGTGTACGCGCTCTTGCAGTTGGCCAATGCCGAGAAACGGCGTGGCGAGCTCAACAGAGCAATCGCCTGGTTCGAGCACGTGCGCGAGTTCGAACCCGATCGCGCCGACGTCTACTACTCCTTGGGTGAGATTCTCTACAACCAGGGAATGAACGCCGAGGCCATCGCGCACTTGCGGAAGGCGCTAAAACTGGAGCCGTCGCTTCCCGAAGCCTACCGTCTTCTGAGTTTCATCTACGGTGAAATCGGAGATGAGGGGAGAGCCGCCGAGTTCGCAGCGCGAGCAGCGCAACTCAACCCCGCTGCGGCAAAAGCCCAGGCCAACCTGTCGCTCGACCGGTACAGCTCGGCGCAGTACATGGAGTTGACCGGAAATGTTCCTGCGCCGTCCCGAGATGTGGGGCAGGCGTTCGCGCACTACACGCTGGGGATTGCCTTCAGGGCGCGCGGCATGTACGACGAAGCTCGTCAGGAGTTTCGTCGCGGCCGCGCGACCGGCGAAGATGAAGGGATGATCGACCAGGCCGAAGCAGAAACGGAACTGTTGGAGGGCCACGCGGAAGAAGCGGTGTCGCGATACGACGCGCTGTTGTCGGGTGGTGCTGACAGCCCGAAGATCTGGAACGAGAGAGGGGTGGCACTTCACGAGCTGGGGCGCCTCGAGGATGCTGAGGCGAGCTATCGGCAGGCCCTCAGGTGCGACGACCGTTACGCGCTGGCGTGGAATAACGTCGGCGTGGTGCGCGCTCACTGCCAGGATGTCGAGGCGGCACACCTCGCGTTTCAACGGGCCATCGAATTGCAGCCCGAGCTTGATGACGCTCAACTCAACCTGGGACTGTTGTGGACGAGGACTGGTGAGCTGAAGAAGAGCCTCAACTTGCATCGCGAGCTACTCACCCGCGAGTCGAACCGGCCCGAGGCCTGGAACGGACTGGGCTCGGCATTGCTGGGATTGGATCGCGTCGATGAAGCGCGCAAGGCATTCGCACGTTCGGTAGAGCTGAATCCCAAGTACACGCCGGCTCGCTACAACTTGAGCTTCGCCCTTTCGCGGCTGGGTGACCACGAGAGCGCTCTGCGCGAGACGAAGAATGCTCTGGAACTCGATCCCTACTACACCACGGCCCGGTACAAGCTGTCGATCGACCTCCAGTACGAAGGTAGCGAGGTTTGGGCGCCC
>JASFLD010000158.1:0-8548 GCA_050118275.1 Gemmatimonadales bacterium | reverse complement strand
CGGCCTGCGGTATGCGCCGATAGTTGGGCATCAGCCCGCGTCCCGCGGACATCATTCCGAATATGTAACCGTCGGGGTACTCGCGGGCCCTCTGGGTGGTCAGGTGATTGATCAAACCCCTGGGGAAAGGCCCTTCGATGCTGCCGCCCCCCTGACCTTCCGATCCGTGGCAGACGCTGCAAAAGATGTCGAACTGCTCCTTGCCGCGCTCGAGCGACGCGTCGGTTGCCGGCGTCGGATTCGGCACGTCACGGTAGTCATCTGGCGATGCGCCCAGCGGCACGCCGGCATCGACCGCCACCGTCCCTTCGGGCGGCATGCGCCGTGCTTCCTCGAACGGTTCGATGGCCGGCTGGTCGCGCATGTTGCTGAACCAGGCTACCTGATCGATGGCATCCTCGACTTCCGTACCCCGGCACCCGCCCAGTCCCGCCAGCGCAGTCAGGCCGAACACGAGCGAGAAGAACCGTTGCGGTCGTCTATTTCTCAACGCGCACCTCGCCGGAGCCGTGGTTGCGGAGTATCTGTTCGATGTGCTGCGCGCGACTTGGCTCGCAGACCACGCGCACGCCGAACAGGTCGTCGCTGTAGCTGGGGTCGTGCGCCGGGTGCAGCTTCGCCGCCGGCATGCGATTGTGAATCAGCATGCCGATGAGCGCCGAGATGCCGGCGAAGAGAATGGTCATCTCGAACGCGATGACGACATAGGCCGGAATCGACGCCAGCGGCTTCCCGCCCACGACCAGCGGGTAGTGGTAGGAAGACCAGACCGTCAGCGCGAAGCCGGAGATGCAGCCGGTCAAGCCGCCGATCAGGGCGTAGCGCCGCACGGGACTGGGCGGCTTCCCGATCGCGTCCTCCAGTTCCTGCTCCATGATCGGGCCGAAGATCTCGATGTCCCGGATGCCTTCTTGGCGCGCCGAGTCGACGGCGCCGACCACCGCGTGGATGTCCTCGTAAGTCGCCGTTACCGTTGCGCTGCCTGCCATCTTATGCGTCTTCCTTCTTTTCGCCCGGCTTCCAGACGCCTTCGGCGATCGATTCCTTCACTTCGGTGATCGAGATGGCCGGCAGCGTCTTGGCGAAGACCATGAACCAGAACAGGAACCAGGCGAAGCTGCCGATCGTGATCGATATCTCGACCCACGAGGGCTTGTAGAGTCCCCAAGCGCTCGGATTGTACTCGTGGGCCAGCGACGTCACGATGATGACGAATCGCTCGTACCACATCCCGATGTTCACGAAGACGGAGATGATGAACATCGCCAGGATACTCCGTCGGATCCGCCGCGAGAAGCAGAGCAGCGGGATCAGCACGTTGCACGTCATCATGATGACGAAGGGGCCGGCGTAGGCGCCGCCGGCTCGCCAGCGGAAGCTCTCCCACTCCATCGGATCGCCCGAGGCCCAGGTCAGGAAGTACTCGGCGACGTACGCGTACCCGACGATCAACGAGGTGAGCAGCAGCAGCTTCGCCATGTTGTCGTAGTGGTACTCGGTGATGTAATCCTCGAGGCCCAGCGCCCACCGGAACGGTACCGACAGGGTGATCACCATGGCGATTCCCGAGAAGATCGCGCCGGCGACGAAGTACGGTGCGAAGATCGTGGAGTGCCAGCCCGGCACGATCGCCATGGCGAAGTCCCAGGAGACGACGCTGTGCACCGACAGCACGAGCGGTGTGGCGATCGCCGCCATGTACAGATACATGCGGCGATAGTTCTTCCATTGGGTATCGCTGCCTTGCCAACCCAGCGATAGTGCTCCGTAGAGCTTCTCCTTCACACGAGCCATGCGGCCCGTCAGCCCCTTCATACGGTCGCGAATCGTCGCCAGGTCGGGCACCAGACCCGAATACCAGAAGAGGAGGCTGATGGTGAAGTACGTGCTGATGGCGAAAAAGTCCCAGATCAGCGGCGAGCGGAAATTGGGCCACAGCAGCCGCTGGTTGGGGTAGGGCGCCAGGAAATAGAAGTACCAGACCCGTCCCAGGTGGATGAGCGGGAACAACCCCGCCGTCATCACCGCGAAGATCGTCATCGCCTCCGCGGTCCGGTTGATCGTGGTCCGCCAGCCGGAGCGAAGCAGGTACAGGATGGCCGAGATCAGCGTGCCCGAGTGCGCGATGCCGACCCAGAACACGAAGTTGGTGATGTAGACCCCCCACATCACCGGATGGGTGATGCCTGCCACGCCCATCCCGGTCTTGATCTGATAGACCCAGGCGAAGCCGGCCCATCCGAGAATGGCGACGAGGACGAGCATCATCACGCGGTAGCGCCACTCCGGCTCCCACAGCGCTCCGATGATGTCGCGGCTGACTCTCGCGAACGGCGTCTGCGCCGGCGGTGCAACCGTCGCCATCTAGGCCTCCTCCGACGCTTTCCGCGACACGTCCTTCAGGTACGTGATCGCGGGTCGCGTGTTCAACTCACCCAGTACGTGATAGGCCCGACCGCTGCGCGCCAGGCGCGAAACGCGGCTGTTCGGATCCCGTAGGTTGCCGAACACGATGGCCTCGGCCGGACATGTCTGGGCGCAGGCTGTCGTGAGGTCGCCGTCCGCAACATCGCGACCCTGAGCGTTCGCATCGCTGCGAGCCGCCATGATTCGCTGCACGCAGAACGTGCATTTCTCCATCACGCCCTTCTCCCGCACCGTAACATCCGGATTCAGCTGCAAGTTGAGCGGATAGGGGAAGTCGTAGTGGAACCATTCGAAACGGCGCACCTTGTACGGGCAGTTGTTCGAGCAATAACGCGTCCCGACGCAACGATTGTAGACCTGGACGTTCAAGCCTTCCGGGTTGTGGTACGTCGCGTAGACGGGACAGACGGGCTCGCAGGGCGCGTTGCCGCATTGCTGGCACAGCATCGGCAGGTGCACGACGCGGAAATCGTCACCCGCCTCCTCGCCCTCGCGCGAGTCGGCGGCGTGTCCGCCCCCGGCGCGCCCGTGCTCACCCTCATCGATCACGTGCTCGTAGTAGCGGTCGATTCTCAGCCAGGCCATCTCGCGCCCCTGGCCGCACAGCTCTTCGCCGACCACCGGCACGTTGTTCTCGGCGTAGCACGCCGTCACACAAGCCGAACAGCCGATACAGCTGGACGTGTCGATCACCATTCCCCAGCGGTACGGGCTCTTCGGATCGGCGTCCTCGGCGGCTTCGACCAGCGCATCCGGACTCCGTTCCAGGTCTTCGCGGGCGGTCTCCTCCGCCTCGCGTGCCGCCGCCAGACTGATGACTTCGGCGACCTCCCGTCCCCGGTCGTCGTCCGAGCCCTGTGTCTGGACCAGGTCCAGGCGTCGGCCCGTGCGCGCCAAGCCGACCTGCGTCGTCAACCAGGCTCGGCCGCCCGATGTTTCATCCACGGCCGCCGGGAGGAGCGACAGCGGGTTCGCTCCGCGTCCGCGGGCCCAGCGGCCATAGCGCGTGTGCCCCTGGCCCAGCGGCATGGCCACCGTGTCCGGACGGATCCCGCGATAGACGCAGGCGGCCGCCTCCAGCTTGCCGTGCGGTGAGGTGACTTCCAGCACATCACCCGTGTCGACGCCCAATCGCTCGGCCGTCTCGGGGTGAATCTCGATCCAGGAGTTCCAGACGACCTTCGTGACGGGGTCCGGCAACTCCTGCAGCCAGGGCCGGTTCGCGCCGCGGCCGTCGTAGAGGGTCGGAGAGGCGTAGGCGAGCAACGCGAACGGCGTCTGCTCGTCACCGTCCAACTGCGGCGCGTCGAAGACGACACCGCTGACGGCCCGGTTCAGCGTGACGGCCTGTGCCCCGACCTCACGCCAGACACCGCCGCGTGAAAGCGACTCGCGCCAGAACTCCTCGAACTCCTGGCCGGGCGCTACATCACGGTGAACGACGCTCCAGGCATCGCGGAGGTAAGTAGCGAAGTCGGGCCACTGGAAGCGAGCCGCCATCCTGTCGCCGATCCGTGACGCCAGCGACATGAGGATGTCCCCCGTCTGCTTCGTGTCGAAGATCGGGCTGATCGTCGGCTGAAGCAGGCTTCGCACTCCGACTTCCGGTACATGATCGCCCCAGCTCTCCAGCGGGGTGTGGTCGGGGAGTATCAGGTCGGCGGCGGCGGCCGTCTCGTCCATGAAGCTGGAGAAGCTGACGACGTAACCCGCGCTGTCCAGCGCTTCGGCCATGCCGATCGCCGGAGACAGCGTGTGGAGTGGGTTGCAGCCGTGGATCATGACGATGGCGGCGTCGCCCGACTGCATGGCTTCCGCGACCCGACCGAGGCGCACGTCTCCGGCTGCCGCCCTCCGCACGAGATTCGGCCCGAAGCGAACGGTGCGGCCGATATTGCCCGCCGCGTAGTTGAGCAGGTTCACCGCCACGTGAGCGGCGGTGGCGTTACGGTCTGCCAGTTCGACGCCGGGTGGAAGTGCCAGGCTGGACGGCGCGTCGGCGAATTCGTGGGCGATGCGCTCGATGCGCTCCGCGTCGATACCGGTCGTCTCGGCGACACGCTCCAGCGTGAACGGCTCGACCATGGGCCGGATCGCGCCGGCACGGGATCCGGCCCGCCCCTCCGCCACCAGTACCCTGGTCATGGCGAGAGCGATCAGCATTCCGCTACCCGGCCGGGCCGGTACCCACTCGTCGGCGTTCGAGCCCGTCAGCGACAGGCGCGGGGCGATGTGAATGAAACGTCCCTTGCGACCGGAGTGGAACCGTTGGGAGGCGGCGAAGCGACGCGCGTATTGAACGGGTGACAGCCAGGTCTCGAGGAAGCCCGCGCCGAACGAGAGGATCAGCTCCGCGTCCTGCATCTCGTAGCGCGGGATCTCGGCCAGCCCGAAGGTCAGGCGATTGGCCTCGCGCAGCGGGGCCACGTCGAAGCTCTCGCAGATCAATCGGTTGGGAGAACCGATCGCGTCCATCCAGGCATCGAAGAGTGTGTCGAGCGAACCGACAGCACCGTCGGTGAACAGGAAGAGGCGATCGCCCTCCCCCGCTTGTAGCAACGTATCGATGCGCTCCGCCAGCAACGTCTCGGCTTCGTCCCAAGATATCGACTCGAATTCATCCCCGCCCTCGACGCGGCGTAACGGTCCGCTAATCCGGTCGGGATTGTAGAGGCCCTGCAATGCGGCCTGACCCCGGGCGCACAAGCGACCGGCGTTCGAGGGGTGGTCCGGGTTTCCCTCGATCTTGATCGGTCGTCCCTCGCGGACCTTCACGTGCACGCCGCAACCGGCCGGACACTCGCGGCAGGTGCTGGCGTAATACGTGGGTACACCGGGGATGATCTCCTCCGGCCGCACGAGATACGGGATCAGCTTCTGCGCCGGCTCCTGGGCGCAACCGACCAGGCCGGTGCTGGCGCCGCTCAGCCCGAGTATCTTGAGGAAGTCGCGACGTTTGATCTCGGACATCTATATGGGCTCCCTCTCTGCCTGACCGTCGTATCGTCGCTGCATCGGAGCTAGTGGTGGCAGGCCGCGCAGTCGATCGGCCCCTTCGTGATCCCGTACCACGAGTCGATCGAGCGGGGATAGAGACCGTGTGACTCGCGACCCGCGTCGCCGAATTCTCGCGCATTGCGTTGCGCGGCGGCCAGCTTCGCTTCGTCCTCTCCCGGCTCGCGGTGGCAGTCGAGGCACCATCCCATGGTCAGCGGCGCCCACTGGTACAGCACGTCGGTCTCCTCGACTTTGCCGTGGCAGTCCTGGCACTTCACCTCGGCCCGTATGTGCCGCGCGTGATTGAATTGAACGAAGTCAGCCAGCTTGTAGATGCGGGCCCAAGGTATCGGCTCGCCCTCCTGCTGGTACCCCCGCAGCCTCTGGATCTCTGTGCTCGCCGCCTTGACGACTCGATGACATCCGAGACACAACTCGACGGCCGGCATAGGGGCGACCTGCGACTTGTCGGTATTGCTGTGACAGTACAGACAGTCAATCTCGTAGACGCCGGCGTGACGACGGTGACTGAAAAAGATCGGCTGTGCAGGTCCTTCGTACCACCCTACCAGCGTGTCGGGATCGAGCGAAAACTGGCCCTCCTGTAGAACGGCCGCGCTGGCGAGTCCGGGCGGAGTGGAACTCGCCTGGAAACCCGAAGTCGCGAGGGCGACTCCGGCGATGACGGGCAGAACCGTGGCGAGAACTCTCCGACGTGTGCGCATTTCCTTCCGGATGATCCTGGATGACGAATGTTGCCCTGTAGGGTCGGGTGAGACTACGATTGCGTACGGTGGGCGTCAAGGGCACGGGCGTCCTCTTACGCATGCCTTGATGACAGCCCTTTTGCCTGCCTGCAGGAGGGTCAGTCCGGCCCGAATTTACCCCCGGGGTCGCGCAGGACTGTCCGTTCGAGGACCTGCACGGCAATCCACGTCTGGGGCGCCGCGTAGCGCCTTCCCCACGTCCCATCTCGATGCAGGGTCTCGAGCAATCGCGGGACCGCGCGTCTCAGCATCCCGGCGACCAGCGGATGACGCACCTCCAGCAGGGTCTCGAGAACGAAGAAGAACTCGACGTTGGGCCAGGCACCGTCCGGCTGCTGCGCGGCGGCCAGAGTCGTCAGTCCGGCCCCGCGTCTTTCTGCGGCCGGGCTGGGGCTCCAGGCGAGCGCTTGTATCGCGCCGACGAGGACGGAGGGTGTGAACGCACCACCGTACTCGTCATACAGCGGAAGTGAGGTCAGCCCGGTGAGTGCGTCGGCGAGGCGCGGATCGCCTGGACCGGCTCGAAGCGCCGAGCGGAGCGCGCGCTCCGAAGCGAGTAGCCGAGCCGCCGTATCGGAGCCAACGCTCTCTCCGTTGGGCAGGGTCACCTCCAGCGGTTTGTCCGATCGGCCCGGGCTGAAGAACCCCCGCAGGAAGTGCTCGCAGGTTCCCTGCTCGTGTCGGGCTGGCGAACAGCCCGAGGCGAAGGACCCGTCCGCGCCCAACCGGGAATACAGCCAGTCCAAGCCTCCGGCGAACGGCTGAAAATCGGGGCTCGTGCCCATGTCGAGCAATTGCCAGATCGCTTCGGCCGAGTCGACCAGACTACCGTTGCCCCAACTTCCGTCTCTGCCTTGTTTCGCCAGTAGGTCGCCGCGCAAGTGGCGGCCGAGCTCCGGCGCGCCTCTGAGGGTGTCCTGGCGGCTGAGGAAGGCGTAGTAGTCGCCCCGAGCGGCCAACCAGTCCCGAGCGCGATCCACCGCGTCCTGGATCTGCCGGATCTGGGACTTCTTCGCCTTCTGCCCTTCCGGGACGGCCCGTATCGCCGCGGAGAGCTCCCTGGCGGTAGGCTGGGGAGCGTCAACGTCCGTCCGTCGGCGACGAGTCGCTCCAGCCGCGCGGGCGCTCTTGGTTGGGCCTGTCTTCCTGGCGGCCGTGGCCTTCTTGGCGGCGACGCCCTTCTTGGCGGCCGTGGCCTGCCTGGCGGCTGTGGCCTTCTTGGCGGCGACGCCCTTCTTGGCGGCGACGCCCTTCTTGGCAGCCGTGGCCTGCCTGGCAGCCGTGCTCTTCTTGACCGGCCGACTCCCACGGGCGGCACCGCCGCTCTTGGCCGGTCCTTTCGCCCTGGCGGCGGCGCTGCTCTTCTTCACCGGCCCGCCCCGCCGCGCCGGGCTCCGTTGCTTGGCCGAGCCCGACATCTTGCGGGTCGAGGCCTTCTCCCGGTTAGCCAAACGGTCGTCCCTCCCCCTATGGTCAGACGTTCGGATCGCGGTAGATTATCACATTGTCGCTCGGATCGCGAGACGTTCAGGTACAGTGTCCCTCAATAGGTAAGTCATGTTACGAACCGTGGTGCTGTCCACCGGCTTCTATGTGCCGGAGCGCGTGGTAACCAACCGGGATCTCACGAAGGTGATGGAGACAACCGACGAGTGGATCCAACAGCGGTCGGGGATCGTCGAGCGGCGCTGGGCGGAGAATGGAGTAGGCGCCTCGGATCTGGGCAAGCGTGCCGCGGAGGCGGCGCTGGAGCGGGCGAATCTGGAGGCAACGGCTCTCGACTGTATGATCGTCGCCACGCTGAGCCCCGATGTGTACTTCCCGGGAGCGGGGGTCTTCTTGCAGCGGAAGCTTGGGATCAAGGATATCCCGTGCCTGGATGTGAGGAACCAGTGCACGGGATTCGTCTATGGTCTGTCGATCGCGGATGCCTGGATCCGAACCGGCATGTACGAGCGGATCCTGTTGGTGGGCACGGAGGTGCATTCGACGGGACTGGATAAGTCGACGGCGGGTCGCGACACGGCCGTGCTGTTCGGCGACGGTGCGGGAGCATGGATTCTGGGCGCCAGCGAGGGCTCCGAGCGGGGGGTGCTGTCGGTCCATATTCACGCGGACGGCAGGTATGCCGAGAAGCTCTGGATGGAAGCGCCGGGTTCGCGCTACAACCCCTGGCTCGAGCCGTGGCATATCGAGAAGGGTTTGACGCGCCCGCACATGGACGGGCGCGATGTGTTCAAGCACGCGGTGGTGAAGATGCCGGCGGCGGTGAAGGAGGCGCTCGACGCCAATGGCCTCGCGGTGCAGGACATCGATCTGTTGATCCCGCATCAGGCGACCCTGCGGATCACGCAGGC
>JASFLD010000157.1:0-8589 GCA_050118275.1 Gemmatimonadales bacterium | reverse complement strand
CGTCGCGGGGCCAGACGGCCGTCACGCTCCGTCAAGACGTTGTCGGGGTGAGCGGGATCGATGACCGGGTAGGCCACGTGATCGCGGTGTCCGACGTGCAGCGTACGGGTCGGCCGATCGACCACCCAGTCGGCACGGACCAGACCCTCGATCGGCTTCCCGTCTTCGCCGGTGGCCGTCGGTACGTGGAGGCGCAGCAGGCCCTCACGCAAGGGCACGTCGTACTGCCAACCGACCCAGATGACCGTCAGGCCCAGGCGCATCAGTAGTCCGTCGCCGAAATGCTCCGGGTCGACGGGATCGAGGCTGCGAGCGGCGCCGTTGAAGTAGGATAGCGAAGCTTTGCCGCCCCGGTTGCTGACCTCAAGCAGCGCGACGCCCCCGCCGGGCAAGCCGCGCTTCGGCCTCAATACGACGAAGTTCGCCCACGCCTCGACCAGCCCCGCCGAGTTGCGCGGTGCCCGCTCGAGATCCACGATCCGGGCGTTCATCGGGTTAGCGGGATCGAAGGCGAAATAGACCCGGCCGACGATCTTCTCGTAAGGGCCAACCGATCCGAACGCGCGTCCATCCAGAACGTCTTCTCGGCTGATGATCTCTACTCGAGCGACTTTCGCGGTCGCTGTCAGTGGACCGACGACGAGCGAGACGGCGGCGAGCAAGGGTGTTAGTAGCCGCGCTCTCATTGCTTGTCCTCCTCGCGCTTGGGCGTTCTAGCAAAGATCGGCTCGCCTGCAACCGCCAGCAAGTCGGTGGACAGGTGGCCTCGAATACTGCTCGGGTCGAAGCGGTTCGCTAGACGTTCGAGATCCGCGGCCTGCCTTCCCGACGATGTAAAAGACCGCATGGCGGATCCGTGCCCGGTTAAGTTAGCTTCGCGGGAGTCACGTACCCTTTGGGAAACCGATGCTCTACCGATTGCTCGCCGACCTTGTCGTCCTGATACATCTGGCCTTCGTGATATTTGCCGTGGCCGGCGCGCTGTTGGTGCTGCGCTGGCGTTGGCTCGTCTGGGCGCATGTGCCGGCGGTCGTTTGGGCCGCGCTCATCGAGTTCGCGGGCTGGGTCTGTCCACTCACACCGCTGGAGAATCGACTGCGCATCCTGAGCGGCGGTGCCGGATACCGCGGTGGTTTCGTCGATCACTACCTTCTTCAGATTCTCTATCCCAGCGGTCTGACACGGGGCGTGCAGGTCTTCCTTGGAGGCCTCGTGCTCCTGGTCAACGTCGGGCTCTACGCGTGGCTTGTTGTGCATACCTTGCGTGCGCCGGTCGAGGGCGATGGGGCGGCGCGGTGACGGCGCCGCTGGCGCGAGTCTCACGACGCGACGGACGATCGGCCGACCTGCGGCGCAGGATGTCGGAGGAGACACGTGCCCTCTTCAGCGGTGTGCCTGACGCGAATCTTTCCGGCGGACTTGAGGTGGCGGTTGGCAAATGGCTATAGACCCAGCCAGTAGTTGACCTTCACGATGAAGATGTTGTCGGGCTCGATGGAGCGAAGCGCTCGGAAGTCGCCGCCCAGATCGAAGGATCCCGTGTCGAGGCGGTCGCGGCGGTTCTGCTGCCAGACCAGATACAGTGTCGACCCGGGCCGGTATTCCCAGCGGAGCACGGCATTCAAGCGGAGCGAGCGGACGTTGAAAGCCCTGTCGTCGAACTCGAAGTCGACGTTTCCATCACTCTCGAAGTCCACATAGCGCTCCTCATCGTAAACGCAGGTGCGGCCGCCGACGCAGGTTACTGCCTCCCCGTCCACGATCGCGGTTCCTTCCTCGAAGACGTCGAAGTCAAACGTCGCGGCGGCCTCCAGCTGTTTGTAGGTCAGATAGTCACCCGCCGAGATCAGCGGCTGCGCGTAGAATTGCAGCGTCAGCTTCGGGTTGAAGGCAACGTTGAGCCGTGTCTCGACGGAGAACTGGTGCCGCTTGAGGTCGGAGAAGAGGTAGCGAGCGCCATACGTGGGCTCGTACCCGACATCTTCCGTCGCGTCCACGTATTGCGCCGGATTCAATTCGACGCCATAGCGCGGCTCGAGCATGATCTCCAGGCTGGGGGCGGGCCGAAACGCCAGGTCGAATGACGTTTCCCAACGGTATCCGCCGCGATGACGGTCCTCGTACTCGAGGCGCGGTCCGAAAGAGAGCATCTTTCGAGAATCGGTTCTGAGTCCGAGTTCCAGCTCGGATGAGCCGGGCCGGATCATTAGCGGGCCACCGCGCGCCTCGGTGTCGCTGAGCACCTCCGGCGAGTAGCGAGCGTTGGCCTCGACTTCCCAGTAATTCAGAAACTCGAGATCGGATCGAAGCGAAAATCGACCCGACTTATGAGCGCGTCCCCACGATGCGCTGGAGAAGACATCGTCCAGCGCTTCGTGTCGCCAATTGTGAAAGGTGGAAAAGTTGACACGATAGCTGCGGAAGATCGAGCCGGGCGTGATCTCCTGATACTCGACACGGAATCCTGCGTCCAGTCGCTCGCTCGAGGTCAGGAAGCCCATGTCGTTGACTTCGAAGCCCGGGGTGATCTCACCCACCCAAACCGAACCCGTCCAATGCCTGGCGCTCTGTCGCTCGAACTGCAGACGCCAGGTGATCCCGGACAGCGAGGTCGCGCTGGAATCGACGGAGAAGCGCGTTGCGTCGGGCCGCTGGAAATAGTGGTTGCTCGACTCCTGTACCTCGATCATGGCGGCGTGCGATCCGCTGATCAGCGAACCTGCCGCGTAGCCGGTCAGTGCCCAGTCGCGGGAATTCGAGCCGCCCCAGTTGTGCTCGAAGTCGAGACCGAGGCTGTAGGCATTGGAGGACAGGAAGTCGAAGCTGTCATCGCCCGGCAGATTGCGGTGCACCACGGTCGCGATGCCGCCGATCTGGGTCGCACCCTCGCGGAAGTCCTGCTGTGCCCGCACGATCCCGTACTGACTGGGCGGCTCGGCGTTGAACGTCACGGTCTCTCCCGTTCCGTCCAGATAGGCGCGCCCCGTTTCCTTCGCGGTGAGAGCGGTGAGGGCACCCAGCGATAGACCGCCGGTGGAACGGCCGGTGAGCTTCGCAGCGGCGAGGATCGTCGTCTCGGTCGGGATATTTTCGAATTCGGCGTCGTCGGGCGCATCGCCGCGGGGCTGACGCCCGATCCGCCGGCTGTAGAACAGCTGGTTGCTACGGCCCGACAAATGGAAGTCGAAAATGCGCGCGTCCTCGACGAAGAAGGGCCGTTTCTCGGGGAAGAAAGTCTCGAACGCGGTCAGGTTGATGACGGCCGGGTCGACCTCCACCTGGCCGAAGTCGGGATTGATCGTCGCATCCAGGGTGTAGCCGGCGCCTAGACCGTAGCGCACATCGACGCCGGCGCTGGCATCGCCGGAAGAGCCATCGAAGAACGGGTCGCCGTCCTCCACTGGTCCTGTGTGTCCGCTGGCGCGAGCATAGGGTCGAAACTCCAGGCGCCGGGCGCTCTGCGGCAAATAGAGACCTTGCAGGTCGGCAAAGACGCTGACTTTGCCATGGCGTACCCGCGATTCCAGAGCCAGATACGTTCGCTCGTTGCTGGCCAGGCGCCGGCGCGAGAAGTTGACACCCCAGGTCTGGACCGTGTCGGCCGCGTTATAACGCAGCTGCGAGAGCGGGATGCGGATCTCGGCGCTCCAGCCGCTCGAATCACGGTGGACCGCCGACTGCCAGACCGCGTCCCACGCCTCGTCTTCGCGGACGTCGTCGTACAAATAGACATCGCGTTGGACGCCCGCCGCGCTGACGCGAAAGCGGTACCCGGTCCGCTTGTCGTTGTTCGGGTCGAGGGAGACTTCAAAGTAGTCGTACGGGCCGTTCTCGTCGCGGCGAACCAACTGATCGCCGATGCGCGATGGTTGCCACTCGTGCATCGTGGCGCTGACATAGAGGGCCCGTTCGTCGTAGAGAACGCGAACAGCGGTCTCTTGCTCGGCCGGCGCGTTCTCTATGGGCTCGCCCTGGACGAACTCCGTGGCGGGAATCGCGTTCTGCCAACCGGGCTCGTCAAGCGTGCCATCGATCTCTATCTCGCTCTCGCGGGGAGCTGCCTCTACGGTGGGTGGCGGCGCGGACTCGTTGTTGCCGTTGGATGCCGGCTGCTGCGCCAGCGCCGCGCGGCTCACCGGGTTGGCCGCGGCAGCGATGGCGATGCAGAACACGACTTGTCTGGCTCGCGCCGCCGTCATCGATGACCGGTTTCGTTCCTCAGTCGGATAGGGACAGCGGAACGCCGCATTCAGAGTGTGGGTTGACTTACCTAAGCGCGGGGACCGGTGCCCAATCTGTCATTTTCCCGAAGCCCAAAAGCTATTGAAAACGGGGAGGCGAGCCAAGATGGACGGCTTTCCGTCCTTCTGGCCTCGCGCGTCGGCGACTGGAGAGCGCGGCCTCGAGAGCATCGGAGCCTGCCGAGGGGAAGGTCTGGCGGGGGCCGGAAGGAGACGCGGCGGCCGTTGACGATCCGTTGATGGGGACTGACTAAGCTGCCGGAACCGATGTGGCACCGGCGGGTGCTTCGCGGGAGGAGGGCGACTGGGCCGATCTGGGCGTTGCCCGGCCGCCGGTGTGGGGTTGGCGGTAGGAGGCGGGTTTGCAGGGTTACAGGGTGTGGTTTGACAGGCTGCTCAGCGTGATCACGGGATTGATCGTGGTGACGGTGGCCTATTTCGTGGTGACGGAACGGGTCGTGCCGGCACTGAGAGGCGAACCCGTCCGCGTGTGGCGTGGCGAGCGGTTACCCGAAGTGCTCGAGTTCGTCTCGCTGGGCGGTGGGGACGACAGCCGCGGGCGACCCAAGGTGCGTATTCCGAACGGGCGAGCCACGCTCATGCTCGTCTACAACTCAACCTGTCAAGCGTGTTACCGAACACTTCCAGCCTGGCGACGTGCGGTCAGCACCGCAGCAGACGGCGTCGCGGTGCTGGCCGTCGGTCTGGACCCCGACCGTCGCGGCGCGGCGCTCTATGCGCGGCATAATTTGCCGGCGGCTGCGGTCGTGGCGCCGGACGACCCGGTGAGGTTCGCCCACATGCTGGGAATAGACATCGTGCCCTTCACCGCGGTAATGGATCCGGCCGGCGTCTTGGTGTTCGCCCGGCAAGGGAGCCTGGATAGGCAGGCCACCGATTCGTTGATCAGCGCGCTGGGAGTCCTGGGGGGCTCTTGAACCAAGATGGGAAAGGATGGGAATCATGAGGAGGATACTTCTCCTGCTGGCCGCCGCGGTAGCGATCGGATTGGGCCAGCCGTCAGCCGCTCTCGCGGAATCGTGCGAGGACATCTGCGGCGAAAAGGCCGCCGCGAACTGCGAGGACATCGATTCGGCGAAGTGCGGCGCTTACATCGTAGGCTGCCTCTCCGGTTGCTCGACCGGCAAGATCATCGCCTGGCTGATAGAGGAGCTATGACGATGCGACGCATTCTACTCGTGGTGTCACTGGTGCTCGCCGGCCTCGTGAGTTCACCGCCCGTCGACTTGGCGGCGCAGGAGGGCCGCGCTGGCTGTGAGGGCTACTGCGGAACCGTCGCCGTGGGCTGCTACATTCTGGTCGGCCTGTTCATCGGCAAGGACAAGTGCGATGCGATGTACGAGGGTTGCGTGGACGGTTGCGTTGCCGCCTTGCTGGAGGAGAAGTGAACTCACTGCACCTGCACTCGGAGCGCGGGTTGATTGGCGTTGCGGCCGGAGTTCTGGCCGCAACGCTCATCGCCAAAGTCTGTCGTGAAGCTGAACCGAACACCGCAGCTTCGGCGCGCGCCGAGACCGCGGTTGCGGAGAACGAGTTCGAAGTGGTCGAGCTGCCGACGCGCTGGCTGATTCCGCCGGATCCGGACTTGGAGCCGCCGGTGGCGGCGCCGCTGGGCATCGCCGTCGACCAAGATAACGGCCGGTTGCTGCTCCTCGAACTGCAGCCGCCCGAGCTCCGTTCCTACAGCCTGATCAGCGGTCAACTGTTGAACGTCATGGGGAGGGAAGGAGACGGTCCGGGAGAGTACCGGAACCCGATCGGCTTGGCCGTTAACGTCGACGGACTGGCTGCGGTGCTGTCTGCTAGCGGTCGCGTGACCTTCTGGGATCCGGATGGATCGTTGGCCGGCACCGTACAGACCGGTCCCGGCCTGGCGACCGATATCCTCGCCGCGCGAGCTGATACCTTCTACGTGAAGTCCGACCTATTCCCACCGCAGGATTTCTCGGTGTTCCGGCTTGTTACGCCCGACACCGCCTTCGCCGATGCGCGGTATCGAGATGTCGATCTGGCATCGGTGAGCGAGCCGGGCCGCGGCTTGAAGAACCACGCGTACGCAGTGGCAGCGACACGACGCGGCGAAATCCTGCTGTCGCCACCCGGACCCGATTATCTCATTCTGCGGATTGCAGCGGATGGGGGAACGCAGCGGCGAATCGTTCGGCCAGAAATCGGCCCGCTGCAGCGAGATGCAAAAGAGATCGAGGCCATACGCGAGCGGGTGCGCAAGGGCTTCGCCGCGGCCGGGCGGCCGACTCCCGCTTTCATCCCGGTCCCCGAGTACCGGCCTCATCTGGCCTGTCTCGCCGTGGCGCCGGATGGGTCGATCTGGGCGCTGACCCAACGAGGCGATGAGGGCGTATCCGTGCTGGACTATTTCGGACCGGACGGGCGCTACGTTGCGACGTATGCGGTGGGGCGGCGTGTCTCGGCGATTGCGGTGACCACCGATCGTCTGCTGTTGCTGGCGCGCGGCGCCGACGACGTCCATGGTGTGGCGGTTGCGGAGCGCCCGGCAGCCAAGCCGGCCCAGAGTGTTGGGGGCTGAAGCCATGTCTAACCCGGCGATGGCTGCTTTGGATGCCGTCGGCTTTCGCTACCGGTCGCGTGGCCCGTGGGCGGTTCGCGACCTCAGCTTCCGAGTCGCCCGAGGCTCGGTCCACGGCCTGGCCGGCCCCAACGGCTCGGGCAAGACGACCATTTATCGCTTGCTGATGGGCTTCATCCAGCCCGAGTTGGGCTCCGTCAGCGTCGACGGAGTGGAGCCCGCCAGGTATAGAGTGGGGAAAGGCATCGGCTACCTACCCGAGCAGGTGCGCTTGCCGGGCGCCGTGCGGGTGGGAGAGTTCGCCGTCTTCATGGCGCGACTAGCCGGACATCCGGGCAGAGGGGTCCGATCGGTCACCAAGCCGTACATCGAAGCGTTGGGTCTGACCGACAGGTTCGCGACACCGATCGGGTCACTGTCGCACGGTTTCAGGCAGCGTGTAGGGCTACTGGCAGTTCTGCTGGGGGACCCACAGCTGGTGCTGTTGGACGAGCCAGCGACTGGCCTCGACCCTGGCTCGGTGGGTCTGCTGAGGAGCGTGATTAGAGGATTGAGACGGCGCGGGCGCACGATCGTTGTGTCTTCACACAACTTGGCAGAGCTGGAGCGCGTCTGCGATGAGTTGTCGATCCTACGCGAAGGGGCGTTGCTGGGACGATGCGGGCGGGAGGCCCTGGACGGTCGTCCGGGCGTTTGGGTGGTTCGCTTGAGCCATAACGGCAGATTGCGATCGGCGCGTCTGGGGCAGTTGTGTGCCAGATTCGGCGGCGTACGGCTGGCGACGGACGAGGTGGGGTTCGAGGAGAGGCGCAGCGCTCGAGAGTTCGTTCGCAGGGTGGTAGCGGCAGGTGCAGCCGTAGAGGCCGTGGAGCGGCGGCCGTTCGATCTGGAGTTCTTGTTTCACTCACTGGTACAGGAAGAGTCGACAGATCGCGAGTCGAAAGATGAGAGCGGCCGCTAGATTGTTGCCCGCCGTACTGCGCTTCGTTTGGGAGGAGGCGATACGAAGTCGCCTTCGGTATTTTAGCGTTGCGCTCCTCGTCATCGCGGCGGCTCAAACGACGCTGGCCGGCACGGGTACGGGCAAATCGGCCGGGCCGGTATTCATGATCGGCCTTTGGGTGGTGAGCGCGCCACTTTGCCGAGCGTGGCTCGATGCCGATCTGCGCAGGGGCTATGCAGCCTTCTGGCTGCAGAAGCCCATCCTCCCGACGGCATTCTATCTGGCGCGACTGGCCGCCTTGGTGGTCTGGTCTTCGGCGGCGACTGTCACCGTGCTGGTGGCGACGGCTCCGTCGGCGATGTTCCCCGCGGTCCGTGCGAGCGATCTTGTTGGACTGGCGCTGGCGGCGGGTTGGATGCCGCCGCTGCTGGTTGTCTTGAGCTTCTTCGGATCGGCGATCGGAGCCGGTAACGCGACTCTGTTCGCGTTCGCGCTCCTATTTGGTGGATTGGCGTTTCCCGGCTTGAGTGATGCGCTTTCCATGGGGCCGGCAGCGGACGTCCTGCAGATCATGCTGCCGCCGGCGGGTGCCGGGCTAGATGCGATACGGAGGTTGCAGAAGGCGGGTGTAGGATCAGCGGTGCTGGGTCTGTGGCCGTTGCTCGTCTACGGGTTGGTGTGCACGACGTTGGGCTTGACGGCGGCACTACGGCTTCCGGCTCGGTTGGTGAGGCTGGAGCGGGACTGAGGCGGATCTGCCGACTGTGTTGCGCGGGTGGTGGTCGCGGCGTATTATCATCGATGATAACCGACACCCGATACTACGGTCCCGGGCC
>JASFLD010000156.1:0-8593 GCA_050118275.1 Gemmatimonadales bacterium | reverse complement strand
AGGGATCGCTTTTCCTCGACGAAGAACTGATCGACTGGTCGCAAGCGTTCGACAGCCTGCTTCGGAAAAACCTGCTGCAAATCGAAGGTCGGCGATACGTCTTGACCCGCGATGGCCGAATCAGCGCGGCCCGGTTCTACAGAGAAGTCGCGGGCCGCAGATTCGGCCTCGTGTTGACGCTATGCGAGCGCAGCGCGGCCTACTCCAGCTTCTGTGAGGCTGTACTTGGACAAGACCTGTGCCAATACAGCGTTCTCGATGTGGAGCAACTCGATAGGCTGATTCAAGTGCTCGATCTGACCCCGGAGGATCACGTTCTGGACCTGGGCTGTGGGATCGGGAAGATCAGCGAGTACATCTCCGACCGGACCGGGGCACGACTCACAGGCATCGACCTGGCCGGTCCGGCAATTCGCCGCGCGAACGACCGAACGGTCACGAAGCGCCAGCGCGTGGATTTCGTCGAGGCGGACATCGGTACCCTGGAGCTTGACACTCGCTTCCATGCGATCGTCGGAATCGACACCCTTTACTTCCTCGACGATCTCCCCGGCACGGTGGGGAAGCTGGCAGACCTGCTCGTGCCCCGCGCTCGTATGGGAATACTCTGCAGCGAGCTACTACGTGGTGGCGACAAAGACTATGACCTGCAGCCGTCGGAAACCAGAATGGGTCAAGCCCTGGCAGCCAATGGGCTGCAGTATCGAGCTCTGGATTACACGCAAAACGAGGAAGAAATTTGGCGGCGGCGGGGTCGGCTGTTGGAAGAGCTGCGCACCGCGTTCGAGACGGAGGGCAATCTGGCGCTGTACGGTCTGCTACGGCGTGAGACCGAACGTAGCATGAGGTGGGTCGAGGCGGGTCGAGTGCGACGCTTCCTCTACCACGTTCGGACGGACTAGAGATGCCGTGGGCCCAAGCGTGCCTGTCTCGGAAAACGAAATGTCCAGCGCATGCTCGAGCGGTGTGTCCCGCAGGTCGGCTCTGCAGCGCGTGTACTCGTTGATCGGCTTCTCGAGATGCTCGGCGGGGGCGATGAGCTCCAGGGCTTCGATGAAATCGGGAGAGAAGCCGTGCGTCGGGAACAAGCCCCGTCTGGCCGCCTCCACCCATACCTCGTCGACTTTGCACGACCATAGGACCGCCGCTCGACCGAGCAGGTGGTCCTTCGTGATTCTGGCTCCATTCGCCCAGCTCTCGAAAGCGCGCCGGACCTCGGCCGCCGCTGCGGCGGTGTTCCGACCGCCGTCCCAGCACGAGCTGAACAGGAACCCGCGAATCAGCAGCCAGGGTGGCATGAGGTCACCCTGAACCTCCAGCAATTCGAGAAGCTGGCCGAGCCCGCGGCGCCGATCGAGGCCAAGCGAGCGGGCCAGCGACGCGCAGGCCGACCCGGGGTCGCCGAAGAAGAGGAAGGCGGCCTCGGCCAGGGCGTGGTCCTTCGCTTCTTCGATCAACTCGAGCTCCGGCAGCAGGGGCGGCCGCCGGCAAGCCGCGACGTGTCCGGCCAGCGTCTCCGCCAGCTCCCGCTCTCGAGCGGGGGAAGCGCGTAGACCCGCCGAGCGCGCCGCCGAGCTGAGCAGAAAGCGGATCCGCAATTGCCTCACGAAGCCGACAGTTTGCGGGTGGAGGATCTGGACTGCGCTCCATGCCTGCAGGAACGTCGGATCGTCGTGCTGTGAAGGTCCCACGCCGCCCACGCTGCGACCCATGTACAGCTCGCGGTAGTGGCTCATGAAGGTCGTCACCGCTGAGCGGCCCGGCGTCCTCACGAGCGCAGGCGAGTTAGTTAGCTGCAGAGCCAATTTGGCGTCATCGGTCTTCAGACCATCGCCGTTGAGCAGGTCGCGCAACCGTTCACTCGCCTCGCCGCCCGCCAATTCCCTAGCGCGGACGACGATCCGGTTCAACGCGCGCTCGGTGAACGGGAGCTGTTTGGTCTCGAGGATCAGTTGCCGGGCCTCAACCGCCGAAACGCTACCTTCCTGTACCTGGACTCCCAGCGCGTGCCTGAGCTCGACCAGAGCGACGGTGGTCGGCTGGTAACCAAACTCCTTTGGCAAGTGCAGTATCGCGACTTCGTCATCGCCCTCCAATTCGCCGTCTCGGAAAGCTTCGAAGATCCGTCCGACGCCGACCATCCCCGACGATTCCAGTTCGGCGGCCCGCAGCGCGCCCATGCTGGCCGCCCCGATGATGCGCACGCCGGCGTCCAGTGCGTAAAGCAACTCTTTGTGGGTAACCGCGGGCACCGTGTAGTAGTAGCCGTCCAACAAGACGATCGTCTCCGGGCCCTGGCCAAGCGCCGCGAGCACGTCACCGCGCTGGGCCGGCGGCCAGAGCTCCACGCCGGCCAGCAGCCGATCCCAGACCGCATCACGGGTCGACGGCAAGCACGGTCCTGCGAAGACTATGACCTTACGCATAGGGCGCGTCTCTGAGTCCGGGGACGAATGCAAAGACTACAGGTACCCCGATCTCGTCACGCGAGAGATCGACGTAATAGGGTTCGTACCCTAACTGCTCTAGACTCTCGATGACCGATTGGAGATCCTCGCCCACACTCGCGGTCGATCGAGCCGGCAGGTCCGCGAAGCGGCGCTCCGCCGCCGGCTCCGAAAAGGCATGGAAAGTCTTCGACAGGTTGTCCCGCTCGCGGAAAGGATGCAGGTCATCTCTCGCGCCCGAGATGTACGTGAGCCGCGACTGCGCGGCCTCGGTCAGCGCTCGTGACAAGGCCACTTCCGCCGAGGTATGACAGCCCCATCCACCCCAGACGTTCGGCAAATCGGATGCGACGAGATCCGCAACGACGCAGGGAACGTCGACTTCCCAGGTCACATCATAGAGCGCCAGCTTCATCCCGGCGTGGCGCATTCTCTCAATCAAATCTCGGCAGTAATCGGAGTCGATGGACTCCTCGCTCAGCGTCGTTCTCTTCCTCTTTTCGTTACGAGCCAGATAGATGGCGTGCCGCTCGATCAGCTCGCAGAGAGCGTGTAGCAGTGCTTCTTCCAGGCAATTGCCGGAAGCCAGACCATTCGAGCTCAAATGGAACATGCGCGGCGCGAACGACGAAGGCAGAGTGAAATCGAGCTCGAACATCTGGCGCGGCAGCCAGCCGTACCGGTCCCGGGTCAGTGACTTCGCACGCAACCAGGGGATTCTCGCAGCTTCCAGCAGCCGCGAATCGGCCCGCCAGTGGAAGGCGTCGGAATCGATGGAGTTGCCGGACTCCATCTCACGAAGTGACAGCGCGATCTGCGGGACTCGATCGAGCGACTCGGCGTGCCAGAGCTCGATGGATTCCATCGCCGCGCTCACGCGCGCCCCGGTTGCGCTGAGCGCCTTTCCCTGTGACACGGTAAGGTTGCGGCTAGCCGGACGGATCGCCTGCCAGACCGGTATTCCCAAACGATCGAGGCTCGTTACGTCGGCGACGCGCGTCACTCCGACCCGGGGGAGGATCTCAGATATCCAGCGCCAGGTGACTTCCGGGGCTCGCGTGCGGTGCGTTCCCTGGAAGTACTTCTTGCCAGCCTTGTTTGCGTAACCCGGCGCTCTGGCTGTCGCGCCAGCCAAGCCGGAGGTGCCGCTCACTTCACGTTCACGTACTTGCTGATGACCGCGATCTTCCAACTCCACGCCCCGCCCTGGCTTTGCTTGATCAGCATGGCCGCGCCGTTTCCGGCGCCGATCTTCCCCTGCTGCCCTTTCTCGGTCAGGAAGTACGTCACCGTCGCCAGCGAGTCGCCGAGGTAGACGGTCTTCAGATTGGTCAGGCTGACCTCGCGGTCCTTCCAAGCGGCAAATTCCGCTGACCTTTCCTGCAGCCACTTCTGTACCGTCTTCCGATTCATCGGCTGGATGCCTATTGGAGGCGGCCCGACCGTGATGTACGGGTCGAGCGTGTAGTTCCAGTTCGTCTCGTATTCCCCCGGGGTCAGACTGTGCCAGCCGTTAAGAACCGCCTCGATCTCCGCGCCGTCAGATGACTCGTCGATCTTTGGAGGTTTCGCCGCCTGATCGACATCCACGGTCGAGTGAGCGGCCGGCAGGGCGATTCCGACCATGCGGTTCTCCAGCGACTCGTCGCTCTCCAAAGGCAGGCCTGTATTCTCGGCGGCTTCCGCAAACGCCTGGCGCATCTTGTCCTGGCGCTCCCTCGGAGTCTCCTCTCGCGCGTTGCTCATCGTTCCTCCTCGGAGTTGAAATTGATCCGCCAGCGCCCTTGCGTGACGGCTGGGGCGTAGTGGTCGAGCCCGACCAGTTTGATGAGATGAATGAGCGCACAAATATGCCCCCCCGGAGTTCCGGAGAGCAAGGGTGAGATTGTCGCACGGAGGAGCCAGCGCAGCCTACGACGAAGGACCATTGTTGGGGAGAGCCTCCAGAACCTCATATATGCCCGTGCGCACCCAAACCGTGCGCGCGTAGGCTAGGGCCTGCGGTGCGTATCTTCAGGTGGCGACCCAGGTGAACTGCTGCGGGCGTCCGTCGCTCTCGCCCCGCCTCACGGGCGGCGCAGTCCCAGGCGGGCGAGTAGGGCCTGAAAGCCGGGCACGTCGTACAGCTCGGCGAAGATGGAGCGCACGCCGAGCCAAACGAGGTCGGTGGCGCGGGTCGCCGCTGCGCGCTCGAGCTCTTCTAGAGCGCGTTCGGGTTGGCCGAGCCCCAGCAGCGCGATGGCCTGCAGCACCGGCGACACGTAGGTGGTCTCGGAACGCGCCGAGAGTGTGTCGAGTAAACGCCGGGCCGCTTCGGGGTGGCCCGAGCGGGACTGTCCGAGCGCCTGAAAGGCGATCACCTCGGAGCTTTCCCCGCTGACCCGCGCCGCGAGGTCGAATTCGGCGACGGCCGCCGCTATGTCCCCGGTCTCGAGGTAGGCCTGGCCCAGGAAGAAATGCGCCGGGGCGAAGTCCGCGTCGAACTCCAGCGCCGATCGGTGATGACCGATCGCCTCAGCCGGGTCGCCGCTGAAGAGGGCGACCTGGCCCAGGCTGGCCAATACGACTGGCGATAGCGGGTCCAACAGGCGAGCCCGCTCCAGCTCGGCGCGCGCGTCGGCGAAACGGCCCAACGGCGCCAGGAGATGCATGGCGTACCATTGTCGAGCCGTGACGTACCCGGGGTGCCGCTGGGTCGCCGCTATGAAACCCCGCTCCGCCTCCTCCCAGCTCCAGTCGTAGAGCGCGGCGACTGACGCTCGGGCGCTCAGCGCCTCGCCCAGCCCCGGGGTCAGCTCGAGAGCCCGACTCGCCGCGGCGCGCGCCGCGCTCATCGCCGTATGCGGTTCCTCGGCACCGTACACGGCCTGCATGATCTTGGCCTCGGCGAGCGCCGCGTGCGCGATGGCGAAGGTCGGATCGCGGCCGACGGCCCCGCTGAAGCGCTCGACGCTCGCCGCCAGCGCGGCGGGCGTGCGCTCGTTCCAGGCTTGGCGGCCAAGTAAGTACTGGCGGTGCGCTTCTACGTCGTCGGTCGGCGCGCCGATCATCGTCGCCGGCGGTCCCGCCATCTCGATTCTTAGCGCCTCGACTACGGCACGCGATATCTCGTCCTCGATAGCGAACAGGTCAGCGAGGGTACCGTCAAACCGGTGCGACCAGACTTGGAAACCGTCGTTCACGTTGGTCAGCTGTACGCTCACCCTGATCCGCTCGCCGGCGGCCTGAACGCTCCCCTCCAGCACTGCCTCGACTCCAAGCCGGCGAGCCTTCTCCCGGATGTCCCCGGCCGGGTCCCGTAGCGCGAACGCCGACGTCCGCGACAGCACCCTGAGCCCGGGCAGCCGCGAGAGGGCACTCAGCAGCTCTTCGGCGATCCCCTCACACAGGTAGCCGAACGCACGCTCGGGACTCAAGTCGGCGAGCGGGAGGACCGCGACCGCTCGACCGGCGCGGGTCACGGCAGTCTCACTGAAGGAAGAGCTGACCGATCCCGGCTCCTCCATGGCCCGCCGAAGCGCATCTTCGAGATCCGCCGCGCTTGGACGATCCTCGGGGTCCTTGGCCATGCTGCGGTTGACGGCATCGACCAACGCGCCTGGCACGTCCTCCCGGGCGATGGGAGGCAGGGGGGCCGTCGAGTGGCTGGCGAAGATGGCGAGCGCCGTCGGCCCGTCGAACGGCGGGCGGCCCGCGAGCATCTCGTAGAGCACGCAGCCGAGCGAGTAGACGTCGGCGGGCGCCTCGGCCGTGCCGAACGCCTGCTCGGGGCTCATGTAGATCGGCGTGCCGATGGCCGCGCCCGTTTCGGTGAGGTCGGAAGGACCGGAGTCGGAAAGGGCCCGGGCCACGCCGAAGTCGGTGACGACGGCCTCTCCGGCCGGAAGCATGATATTCTCGGGCTTGATGTCGCGATGGACCACACCCTGCTCGTGCGCGTAAACAAGCGCACGTGCCACATCGCGAGCGATGCCAACGGCCTCGCGCACCGGGAGCCCTCCCGCTTTCTCCAGATGTTCGCGCAACGTCGGCGCGTCGACGAACGGCATGACGTAGAAGAGGACGCCTGCGGCCTCGCCGGAGGCGTAGACGGGAAGGATGCGCGGGTGTGAGAGGCGCGCCGCCAGGCGGATCTCGCGGAGGAACCGGTTGGCCGCGAGCGCGTGGCTCATGTCGGGACGGATCACCTTGATCGCCACGGGGCGGTCATGGCGCAGGTCCACCGCCCTATAGACCACCGCCATACCCCCTCGCCCGACCTCACCTTCCAATCGGTAGTCGGCGGCGAGCGCCTTCCGGAGATCTTCCTGGAAACCGTTGCTCATCTGGGCCATCCGCTAACCACGCACCTCTGTATGATCAGTAATGACTTACGCACCGCGGCTCGAACCAATCATGAGACGCAGATGGTACTGATGCGATCCGAGCTATTTGTTGAGGTCTCCCGTGGGTCGCGCCGTTCCTGAACTTCTTGAAGTTGTCGAAGCTGTCGCCCTCGCACTGCACCAACTGGTCGATCTGATAGATGGCGGGCATGCTGTAGACCGCCACGCGCTGAAAGATGTCCTTGAGGAACTCGTAGGCTTGCTCCCGGCCGTCGCGGCGAGCCGTGACCTCGAACAGGGAGGTCAACAAGACCATCTCCTTGGCAACCTCCGGGCCGATCTCGCGGACCTTTGCAACGAGGTCGGGGTAGGCTCTCCGGATCCGACGCTGTCTACTGAGGACACGGACGAGGAAGGGCACCTCCCGACGACACCGAACTTCTCCCTTAGCGCCGAGAAGACAATGCCGATCTGCTTTTTCTGCGCCTGCCTAGGGAGTCCTAACGGTTTCCCGTATCGACTCAGTTCCTCGACCTTCATCGGCGTTCTCCTCGAGGGTGTCGAGGTCGGGGCAAATCGATGAAACGGATGGTCTGGTCCCGTACAACGTGTGGTTCAGCTGCCCGGAGAGCAACCAGCGCAGTTCGGTGCGTTGCAGCAGATGCCCTCGGCAGAGAAGCTGTCCATCCCGGGGAAGAGACGGGGTCGGTCACGAACAATCGTCGGCGCGATCTGCTACTCTTCGTTGAAACGTGGATCGAGAATCGAGTCGGGGGCCTCTCGAAGTGCAGGTGGTTGCGCAGCTACTCGTCCGGCGACAGCGCCTCGATCGCCCGCCGCGCCGCCTAGACCCGTGGCTGTAGCTCGGGGTCGGCGTCCTTCCAGAGCTCGACCAGCTTGCCGTAGTAGAGAATCGCCTTTGCCGTGTCGCCGCGCTGCTCTTACAGGTCGCCGAGGCGCTCCTGTCCGGTCCCTTGAGATTAACCGAGCCGAGGAGGCGAAACTCGATCATCCGCTCCCCTCCTTCACTCGTCGGGCGGGCTTAGCGTCATTCCAGACCAACCTTCCGCATGAGATCCCAAAATCTCGGGTCGGAACGCGATACGGCATACCGTGGACTTGCCTTGGCGTTCATGATCGGGAATTCGTGCTGCGAATAGAGTGTCTCTAGACTTTGCACGGCGAAGATATCGCTCAAACCGCGGTCATAAATCTCCGCCCATAGATGGTCATCGGTTCGGGCGTCGACCAGCTGCGCCGTGATTCGCACCCGGTCCCCCGCTCGACGAACGCTACCCTCCACGACGAAGTCGACCCCGAGCCGCTCGGCCACAGCGTTCAGGCTGGCAGGCCTGTCCTTGAACTGCATTACGGAACCCCGGGAGATCACCTTCAGGACCGCGATGCCGGCGTGCCTGGTGATGATCTCCTCATGTATCCCGGCGGTGAAATACTCGTCCTCCGGGTCCCCGCTCAGGTTGTCGAACGGGAGCACGGCGATCGCCTTGCGCTCGATGACGCCCGTTGCGCTGGTCGCGCTCGCCCGGTCTTCGAAGCCGCGGCCCCCGCCGACGTACCAGGTCAGTGCCGCCGACCGGCTGGCACCCACCCACGCCGGTCAAGCTGAAGGGACGAGACGGCGTGACCGACATCTACGGGCTCATGTACACGCCGACGCGCCGCGACCACCAGGCGCTGGCGGAACTGGGGTTCGTCGTCGTCGCCATCGACGGCATGGGGACGCCGGGCCGCTCGAAGGCGTTCCACGACACCTACTACGCGCACATGGGCGACAACACGCTCCCCGACCAGGTGACCGGC
>JASFLD010000155.1:0-8607 GCA_050118275.1 Gemmatimonadales bacterium | reverse complement strand
GTCCTTCGGTGGGATCGCGCCGTCCCAGTTGTCCGGGTCGAACGCATCCGTCCGCCATTTCCGCTCTATCTCGCCGTTGAGCACGACCCAGTTCTGCCGGTAGGTGAGCCCGGCCATCATACCCAGTTCGTTGCCGAACAGCGTCGCACGGGTTCCGGCCGCCAGACCCAACGCGAGATTCATCGGCGCCGACTCGCGGCTCGGCGTGAACTCCCGCGGAAACTCGAGACCCACAGCCTGGACCACCGCCGGCTCCGAGGGCAGCGGAGGCCCGTTCAACCCGCCCGTGATGGTCGGTATCGCTCGGCTTCCATCATCGCGTCCGAGAAAATCGCCTCCGCCTCCGGAATAGCGCAGCAGGTTGCTGCCCGAGAACTGGCTCTCGGTATTCGCACCCAGGCCCAGCCCGAGACGCAGGAACGGACGGTCGAAGAACTCCTTGGTCTGGATCTTGACGGTTCCGCCCGAGAAGTCGCCGGCCAGGTCCGGCGTGTAGGTCTTCTGCATCGTCAGCGTCTCGAGAAACTCCGATGGAAACAGGTCCAGCGGCACCGTCTCCTTCTCCGGCTCGGGGCTGGGCAATGGCGAACCGTTTAGAGAGGTCTGGCTGTATCGTTCGCCCAGTCCGCGGACGTAGACGTATTTGCCCTCGCTGACCGTGACCCCGGTGATCCGCTTTGCCACATCCGCCGCGTCCGAATCGGGCGAGCGCGCGATGTCCTGGGCGCCGACGGCGTCGAGCACGGCCGTGGACGTTCGGCGCTCGTCGAGCAGTCGCGAGGCGTTGCCCTGCTCGCGCTCGACCGACACCGTGATCCCCTCGACCTCCAGCGCCTGCGGCGGCAACAGGACATCCACCGACGTCCCGGAACCTGACTGCACCATGACGCCCGTGATCGTCTTGGGGGCATACCCCAACAACTCGACCTTCACCTCGTAGGTGCCCGGCGGCACGTTTCGTAGCATGAACCGCCCGTCCAGGTTCGTCAGCGTCCCGACGCCGAGGCTAGGGATGTAGACCTGCACGACGGCGAGCGGCTCCGAGGTCCGCTCATCGTGGACTCTGCCGTAAACGCTTCCCGACTCCTGCGCCGCCGCAGTTCCGGCGAAGGCCATGACGAGAAAGCCCGCAAGGGCGAGCGATGAGAAACGACGCCGGGGCTGAACTCTCCCCGCCCGGCCCGGGGCTCTACCGAAGTTCGCTTTCATGTTGTGTCTTACCTCTCTCCCTGAGGGTCCTACTATCGCGTTCGTTGAAAAACTTAGAGGAAGCGTGTAACGGACCTATCCCACAGGGTGTATCAGTGTTGTCACAGTTTCTGGGCGAGTTCGTGCGGAGGCCGAGCGTCCGCCTTCATGGCACGAGTGGCGGTGGCAAGAAACGGTGGCTTCATCTGCCACCGCCTTGACGCGCGTGAATAGCGAATCGCCCACTCGTGTACTGATCCGCGAGGAGGGCCGGAGACACTAGGCGCGATTACCCTGGATGCCTATATTTGCGTCGTGTCACCGATCGTGGCCGTAACCGTTCCCGCCGCGCTGCAGAGAAGCCTGCTGCACTCGCACCACCCTCCCCTTCCCGACGGCCCAACGGATATGACTTGGCTCCCGCCAAATGGAGAGCGTCATGAGTGAGTTTCTGAGCGTCATCGAGTGGTTCGATCAGACGGGCCAGGAGATCGTCCATCGCATCCCGCAGGAAGGGTCGGCCGAGACCAAGTTCGGCTCGCAGGTCATCGTGCGGGAGAACCAGGCGGCGATCTTTTTCCGCGACGGCAAAGGCCTGGACGTTCTGGGGCCGGGGCGTCACGAATTGAGCACCGCCAACATCCCCATCCTCACCAAGATCCTCTCGCTGCCCTGGGGCTTCACTTCGCCCTTCCGCGTCGAGGTCGTCTTCGTCAATCTGAAGTTGTTCACCGATCTCAAATGGGGAACGGCGCAGCCGGTGGCCTACCGCGACGAGGAATTAGGCCTGGTGCGTCTTCGCGCCTACGGCAACTACGCGATCCAGGTCCGCGAGCCGCTGGTCTTCGTCAACGCGCTCGCAGGTACGATGGCGTCGTTCGTCACCGGCGACATCAAGGACTACCTCCGCGACATCATCATCAGCCGGCTGAACGACTATCTGGGCGAGAAGCTCCGCACGATCTTCGACCTGCCGAAGCAGTACGACGAGCTGGCCTCGGAGGTCCATGATCGCCTGCTCCATGACTTTCGCCGCTACGGGATCGACCTGGCCGACTTCTACATCACGTCGGTCACGCCGCCTGAGGAGGTCGAGAAAGCCATCGACGAGCGGGCCCAGATGGCGGCGCTGGGCGACCTGGACAAGTTCCTCAAGATGAAGGCCGCCCGGGCGCTCGAAGGCACCGGTGACGGGAGCCCCGCCGGTCAGATGGCGGGACTGGGGGCAGGCGCCGGCATGGGCGCCGGCATCGGCATGATGCTGCCCGGCATGATCTTCGAGTCGATGCGGGGCCGCGACGCGACCAAGGCCGCCGACGAAGGCGTCGCCTGTCCGGCGTGCCACACCGAGGTCAACCCCGGAGCCCGCTTCTGTCCCCACTGCGGCGAGTCGCTGGTCGCCGGCGACCGCTGTCAGAACTGCGAGGCGCCGCTCGCCCCCGATGCGAAGTTTTGCAGCCGCTGCGGCGAACCGGTGGGTGTGACCGAGCGGGGTTGCCCCAATTGCCAGGCCAAGTTGCCCGCCGGCGCACGATTCTGCATGGAGTGCGGCGAACGCGTGACGCCATAGTCCGACAGGACCGGGAGCCGTGACCCGCCAGGCACTGAATCCCAACTGCCCGCAATGCGGCGGCCCGGTCGAGGTTCCGGAAGGGGCCGCCTACGCCCGCTGCGGCTACTGCTCCGCCGAGTCCTTCGTCGATCTCACGGGAGCGCTGCTGCACCAGGTGGTCAAAGCGACCATCGGCCGCTCGCGCGTCCCGGCTCTCGTTAAAGCCCGCGCGCTGGAGGCGGGCTGGCCCGCGGTCACGATCACCGACCTCGATCTCGTCTACGAGCCTGTCTGGGAAGTGGAGAGCCCCGACGGGCGCCGGCTGCGCATCGGCGCCAGACCCGGACCCGAGGGTCGCTTCTCGCAGGTCACCCTGCCTGGCGGCGAGCGGGCGTTCGTCGACGCTGAAGGATGGGATCGAGCGGCGGAGTGGATCGATCCCGAACTGGCACCGGAGTCGTTGCCCGAAGTCGCCGCCCGCGTGACGGGCCGGCCGGTGGCGGTGAAGACCGCACGTTTGCTTCACCATCCAGTCTACGTCGGCAAGGTGCGCCTCGCCGACGCGACCTGCGCGTTCCGGGTCGACGGCGTCGGTGGCCAGCTGATCGACGCCGAGTGGCCGGTCCGCTCGGCCTTCACCTATCGCAACCGCGCCTGGTTCGCGACGGCCGCCATGGTCGCTGTCGCAACCCTCCTTCCGTTGCCCGCCGCTGCGGTGATCGTCATCGCCGTCGGCGGACTCTCCGCTCGCCTCCTCTGGCGCCGCAGTGCGGTACCCAGCCCGACATCGCCGTGAACGAGCTCAAGCTGTATCCGCTGACCTGCCCCCAGTGCGGCGCGCCCGGTGTGGTACGGGAGGCCGTCCGCATCACCGAGTGCGAGCGCTGCGGTGCGCTGCTCTGCCTCACCGCCGTGGATACGCCGCGCTACGAGGCCGCGTCGAACGTCAACGCCGCCCAGGCGATCACCGCCGCACGCGCCTGGCTGGACCAAAGGCGACAGACCGGCATCTTCGGCCGACCCGAGCTGGTCTTCGTTCCCTATCACGAGGTCAGCGGTCGCCGCGTCGGCGTCTTCGAGCGCAAGGTGCCCGTCCGCAAGCGGGTGCGCCGCTCGATGTACTCGGCCGCAAGCGGAGGCCAAGACGCCGAGCCCGAATACGAGTACACCCAGAAGGAAGACACCAAGGTCATGGTCTCGGACATTCAGCAGATCGCGCCGGCGGCTCAAACGCCGTGGGATCTGCGGATGTTCGATGCCGACGCGGCCCGCAAGGCAGCACAACTCCACACGTTCGATCTGGTCGAGGCTCAACGTCGCGCGACCGTCTACGTCGAGGAGAAGAAACACGAGCTGCAGGCCGACTATCGTTTCGGCTTGCGCGGCTCGGCCGAGATGGTGGCCACGTCACGGCGGACCCTGTTCTTTCCGTTCTGGTCGATCCCGCTGCAGACCGAGACGGGGAGCTACGAGATCGTCGTGGACGGGATCGCGGGCGGGATCGTCGCCTGGCGCTTGCCGCGGATCTACCAGGCCTCGACGCTCAACTGGGCCGTGCTCGCCGTGCCGGGAGCCCTGGCGCTCGGGCAGTTCCTCCGCGCTACCTTGCTCGGCTCTTCCATTCTCAATCCCGGCATCGGCCTCATCGTCGGCATCGTCGCCCTCGGGGCTGCACTCTGGCGGTCCAATCGACCCGATTGGTCCGTCCAAACCTGGCCCGATGCCGCCACCATTGTGAGGTTGGAGCAGCATGGTCGCTGATCGGTCCCAAGCGCGGGTCCTGGTGCTACGCTGCCAGGCCTGCCGCACGCGGCTTCCGGCGGCTCACAACGATGTCGCGTTCCGCTGCCCGCAGTGTGGCAGGGGTTGGGAGATCACACCCACCGGACTCGCCGAGTGTCCGGCGCTCTACGTCATGCCCCCGAAACGGACGTCGCAGCCGCTCCTCTACTTGCCGTACTGGAGCTTCACGGTGGCCGCGCGCGCGGCGCCCCGCGGTATTGCCGACGCCGCGCAGTTGACCGCCCGCGACCGCGCCGCTCGCTACCGGCGGGCGTTCGTCTCCGCCTACTCCATCTACCGGCCCACCTACATCGGCGAATGGGGCTTGGTCTACACACGCCTGCAGCCGGAGTGGGAAACGCGGAGCGGGCACGGCCCCGAGGCGCCCGGCGCCGCGATCTCATCCGACGACGCCCGCAAGATCGCCCGGCACTACATCCTCGCCGAGATCGATCGCATGGCGGACCTCGGAACGCTCGATGTCGAGGTGGCAGTTAGCGAGCCGCAGTTGTGGGCGATACCCGCCCACGATCTGGGCGAACGGATCCGCTGTCCCTGGACGCGCGGGGAACTTCCCGCGGCGGTGCTCGATGACCTCTCCGAGATCCGCCGGGCGACGGAAGCACGTGAGGCCTGACCGCCCCTAGCATCTCAGTCCTCGCTCGTAGAAGTTTCTGGCTCCAATGGATCCAGTCCCCGTGTCATCGCGCTCCGAGTCTGGGAACACCGGGGTGGTTGGAGACTATAGCCTGGAGAGAATAAAACGGAGGTCTGCTGGCTCATGCGAGTACTGTCACGCTCTATCCACCTACTAATCGTTGTCGCCCTGCTGGCACCGCTGCCCGGCGTCGCGCAGACGGCGCCCGAGAGGCCGATTCCCTATCCCGTCGTTCCATCAGCGGAATATCAGCGGGCCATGGAAGCCGGAACCCGAACCACCGATGGCCGGCCCGGACCGGACTACTGGCAGCAATGGACCGACTACACGCTGAAGGCTCGGCTGCTGCCGGAGGAGAAGCGCGTGGAGGGTAGCGGTCACCTGGTCTACCACAATCGATCGCCGTACGGCCTCCGCGTCGTGGTGCTGCAGTTGCTGCAGAATCTGCACGCCGAGGGCGTCGCCCGGAACTCGCCCGTAGAAGTGACCGGCGGTGTCGAAGTCCAGCGCGTCGCCGTGGGCGGCGTCGAGTTGTCCGAGATCACACGCCGGGGTCAGGGCGCCGGCTACGGCATCGAGGGCACGAGGATGCCCATCCTGCTGCCGGAGCCGCTGGCGTCGGGCGATTCGCTGGCGATCGACGTCGACTGGGCCTTCAAGGTACCGCAGCGCGGCGCGAGCGGACGCATGGGTTGGAGCGAGGACAACCTGTTCCACATCGCGTACTGGTACCCACAGATGGCGGTCTTCGACGACGTGGTCGGATGGCAGATGGACCCGTTCCTCGGCGGAGCCGAGTTCTACGATGGATATGGCAGTTACGAGTTGAGCGTCGAGGCTCCGGAGGGCTGGATCGTCACGGCGACAGGAGCATTGACGAACGCCGAGCAGGTGTTGCCGCCGCCGGTCCTCGAGCGATATCGCCAGGCGCAGACGAGCGACGACGTCGTTCACGTTTTGACCGAAGCCGACTTCGGGCCCGGCAGCGCGACGCAGCGCTCCGAGAGCGGCTTCCTGACCTGGCAGTTCCACTCCGACACCGTGCGCGACGTGGCGTTCAGCGCCCTGCGCGAGTCGCTGTGGGACGCGGCGCGTACGCCGGTCGGCGACCGCGACGGCGATGGCACGACAGACTACACTCTGATCAACTCGTTCTACCGAGCGGATGCGCCGCTCTGGCGCGAGCAGTGGCGGTACGCTCAGCACAGCATCGACTTCCTGTCGCGCTGGACCGGCTACCCGTATCCATGGCCGCACATGACCTCGGTCGAGGGCGGCGGCATCATCGGCGGCGGCATGGAGTTCCCGATGATGACGCTGATCGGCAGCTACACGTCGCCCCAAGCGACCGACACTTCGCTGTACGGAGTTACGTCGCACGAGCTGGCCCACATGTGGTTCCCGATGATCGTCGGTGTGGACGAGCGCCGCCACGCCTGGATGGACGAAGGAACCACCACATTCAACGGCGGGCACGCCAGCGACGAGTTCTACCCGGGAACCGACTTCCCCGCCGGCACGCGCGACGGCTATCTCGACGTCGCACGCATGGGCCGCGAAGGCGAGCTGATGCGGTTCAGCGACTACCACTACCCCGGGCCGGCGTACGGGACCGCGTCGTACTCGAAGCCCGCGACGCTGTTGAACACGTTGCGCGCTTTGATCGGACGGGAGACCTTCGATCCGGCCTATCACGAGTTCATCCGTGTCTGGGCCTACAAGCACCCCGAGCCGTGGGACCTCTTCAACTTCTTCAACGCGGCCAGCGGGACGGACCTCGACTGGTTCTGGCGCTCCTGGTACTACGAGACGTGGACGTTGGACCAGGCCGTCGGCGAGGTGCGCAACGGTTCCGACGGGACGACGGTCGTGATCGAGGACCACGGCTGGGTACCGATGCCGGCCCGCGTCACCGTCACACGCGCAAACGGCACGACCCTGGAACGCGAGGTGCCGGTGGACGTCTGGCTGGGCGGCGCGACCCGCGCCGAGATCACAGTACCGACGGGCTCGCCGGTAATTCGGGTCGAACTGGACGCGGCCCAGGCATTTCCCGACATCGACCGCCGCAACAACGTCTGGGAACGCACCGCAGTAGAATGACCGGGTCGGGGCTCGGTCGGGCACGGCCGAGCCCCGCCAGCGGTGCCTGGCGACAGGCCGGCGTATCTCCTATGCTCTCTGCGAAGCTCAGTCACCACTCGTCCCATTCGAGACAAGTCACATGACCGACAACGCCGATCCCTCAGAGCCGTCCCGACTCGAAACCCCACTCAGCGTTGACGGCGTCGGGGCGGCGCACGGCGCGTTGAAGGCGCACTTGTTCGAGACGCCGCTGCTTCCGTCGCCGCGCTTGAACGACTTCACCGGCGCGCAAGTCTACCTGAAGGCGGAGAACATCCAGCGAACCGGTTCGTTCAAGGTCAGGGGCTCGGTCAACAAGCTGCGTAAGCTGGTGGAGCGGGGCCCGGTCTCGGAAGTCACGGCGGCATCGGCCGGTAACCATGCCCAGGGCGTGGCCTACGCCGCCGCACGGCTGGGGATCGATTGCGTGATCTATATGCCCCAAGACGCGCCCCTGGCCAAACGACGGAACACCGAAGAGCTGGGCGCCCGGGTGGTGATCGCAGGCGTCAATTACGATGAGTCGCGGGCGGCGGCGCTGGAATACGCCGAAGGTAGTCACAGCATCTTCGTGGATGGGTTCGATGACTGGGACATCATCGAGGGTCAGGCGACCATCGGCGTGGAGCTGGCGGAGGCGCTGGGCGACCGGGCGCCCGACTACGTCCTGATACCGGCGGGTGGCGGCGGCCTGCTGGCCGGCGTGCTCTTCTATCTGAAGCAGGTCTACGGCGACAGGACGAAGGTGATCGGCATCCAGTCGAATCGCGCGACCGCATTGATGCGCTCGTTCCGGCGCGCCCGGCAAGATGGTAGCTTGGAGGGGCTTCCCCTCGAGGTTCCCACGCAGCCGACGATCGCCGACGGGGTCCGCATCGCGCACCCCGGGCGTCGGCCCTTCGAGGTGATCCAACGCCTGGCCGATGACGTGATCTGCGTCGGCGAGGAGGCGACTTACGACGCCATCGTCTTCCTTTACGAGCACGCGCGACTCGTGGTCGAGGGCGCCGGCGCCCTGGGTGTTGCCGCCCTGATGTCCGGGGATTTCAGACCCGAACCCGACTCCATCGTGGTCCCGTTGCTCAGCGGGGGAAACGTGGACGTCCGCGCCATGCAGAAGCTGGTGACCTCCTATCTGTACAAGAGCGGGCGTCGCGTCGTGCTGCGCATCAAGGTGAAGGACCTGCCGGGTCAACTCACCCGCGTGTTGCAGATCTTCGAGCGCGCTCGGATGAACGTAGCGGAGATCGAGCAACCGCCGATTCTCGGCAAACCGCTCTCACCCGAATACACGGTCTTCGAC
>JASFLD010000154.1:0-8615 GCA_050118275.1 Gemmatimonadales bacterium | reverse complement strand
GCTGCTGCTCGAAGCTGCGGAAGCCGCTGAGGATCTGCAGGTCAAAACCTTCCCCGCGTGCATCCTTCTGCAAACGCCGGAAGCGGGGCAAGACCTCGCGATGGATCCGCGCCCCCAGCGACTCCGCTTCCGTTGAGCTGCAAAGATGCTGGTCCGTCCGTCCGGTCAGCGCCGCCGTCATCGGACCGGAGCTTCCTTCCGGTCGTCGCTCGTCAAAGTCGTTCATGGTCATCGGTAGTGGAATTGATTGTCCGCGGTTGGCCAAAGATGCGATTCCAGCGCGCCACGAGCAACGAGCCCCCATTACCCGGTAAGATCAGGTCGACGGCCCCACCATCGGGCCGCTTTCCATCCTCCCTTTACAGCCATGAGGAGCCCGGCTAGCCTACGGCGTGACCAAAGCCATCCTCGTTATTCTCGCCGTCGCGGCCACCGGACAAGACACGATCGATCGGCTGCCGCGGTTTCTGATCGAGGAGCGCACCGCCGCGGAGTTGGACATCGCCATCGGCGATACGGTGTGGATCTCCGGCCTGGATACTCAGGAGCGCTCATTCATCGTCGCGGGACGATACCGCCGGCCCGCCGACCCCTCCACCGTCACCGTTCGCGATTATCGCGCCGTCTTCCAGCTGCCGGACCTGCAGGAGCTGTTGGGCACCGCCGACCGAGTCGACCGGTTCACTGTCAAGCTGCGGGCCGGGTCGGACCGCCATGCCGTGATAGCCGAGATCGATCGTCTCGCCTTCGGCGCTGACGCGCTGCCCAGCGATAGCGTCGCGGCCGCCGGTTCGGAGACCTTCCGCGTCGTCTCGCGATTCCACCGCGCCCTGGCTGGTATCACGATCACGGGTGCAGCCGTCTTCCTACTTTGTCTCGTCGTACTCAAGATCGAGGAGCGTCGACTCGAGGGTGCCGCGATGCGTGACGTCGGCATCTCGCGTCGTACCCTCTTCCTCTGGATGTTCGTCGAGACCCTCGCCATGGCCGCCCTCGGCACGGGACTCGGGCTGGCGCTCGGCTGGGCCGGCTCCGGGATCATCAACGCATACTTCAGGCATCTCTACGCGACTTCCATGGCCTTCGCCCGCGTCACCCCATCCCTCGCCGGACTGGTCGCCTCGATCGGCCTCGTCACCGGCATTGCCGTCGGACTGCTGGCAGGCCTTCAGATGGTGCGGACCCGGTCCGCCCGCCTCCGTCAGCCGTGAGCAACGCGCTGTCACTCGGCTGGCGTACCCTGGTGCGGAGGCCCCGTCGCCTGATCCTGTTCGTCGCCGGCGTCACCGTGGCCGCCGCCGTGCTGCTCGACATGGTCATGCTGGCCGCTGGCCTGCAAAGGAGTCTGCTCGATCTCCTCGAGGCCACCGGATATCAGTTGCGCGTCGTGCCCAAGGGCCTGCTACCCTTCGAGAGCGGCGCGGCGATCCGCGATTCCGATTCACTCGCCGACCTGATCAGACAGGACCCGCGCGTCTCCGAGGCGATTCCCCTTTGGGGTCAGACCCTGTATGTGACCAGCGGCGACGAATCTTCCCCACCGCTGGCGACATTCGCCTACGGTGCCCCAATCGGGACCCAGCCCGCGCTGCGCGTCCGCCAGGGCCGCACGATCGAACGACCGGGCGAAATCATCGTGGACCGCTCGGTTGCCGACCATTTCGGCATCACCATCGGCGACTCGTTGTCCGTCGGCCTCGACCCCGACCCCGCCGCCGGCTCGTTCCGCCGCCGCCGCAGAATGCAGGTCACCGGACTCTCCGACTTTCTGTTCGCACCCGAGGGCTCCGCGACGACGGCCATCCCGATTCGAGATCTATGGGAGATGAGCGGCACATCGAACCGACCGGCCGCAATACTCCTGGTGCGTGTCGTCAAAGATGACGACGCCTTCACCGTAGCCCGCGATTACCGCGGAAAGTTGCCGAACGTCGACGTCTACGCTCTGCCCGAGATCGTCGAAGCGGCGGGCGACAGGCTCACCTACTTCCAGCAACTCTCACTGGTACTGGGAACCGTGAGCCTGGGTGTGGCATTCTTGCTCGTCGCCACCTTGCTGACCCTATCCGTCAACGAGCGCTGGGGCGAGATCGCGGCGCTGCGCGCGCTGGGGGTGACCCGCGGCCGCATGCTGATCCAGGTATCCTGGCAGGGTCTGATCATCTCGACCGCCGGAACGCTGGTCGGCCTCGCCGTCGGCCTGGTCGTCGCCCGGTACCTCGATCGAATTCTCACCAGCTTCCCCGGGCTCCCCGTCAACGTCTCGTTCTTTGTGCTGGAGGCCCGCGATGCTTTCGCCTCGGTGGGCCTGCTGGTAGCCACTGGCCTGCTGGCCGGATTGTATCCCGCCTGGCGCGCCGCCAGCGTGAACATCTCGCTCGTGCTCCGCGAGGAAATCGAATGAGCCAAATCGTCGCCGAAGCGCGCGACCTCCACCGGACCTACATGCGAGGAAACACACGGGTCAACGCGGTGCGCGGTATCGATCTACAGGTCCGCGCCGCCGAGTACGTCGCCATCATCGGACCCAGCGGGTCCGGCAAGTCGACCCTGCTGAACCTGCTCTGTGGCATCGATCTACCGACTTCGGGCAGCGTGCACCTGCTCGGTAACGATACGCGCCAGTTGAGCGATCGACGCTTGACCCGGCTACGCCTCGAGCGGATCGGCTTCGTCTTCCAACGCTTCCACCTGCTGCCCGCTCTTAGCGCGACTGAAAACGTCGAGCTGCCCATGGCGGAAGCTGGCGTGGCACGCACCGAACGGCGGCGGCGTGCCCATCAACTGTTGGAGTACGTCGGGCTCGCCCACCGCCTCGATCACCGCCCCGGCCAGCTCTCCGGCGGTGAGATGCAACGCGTCGGCATCGCCCGCGCCATGGCCAATCGGCCGGAACTCATCCTCGCCGACGAGCCCACCGGAGAGCTCGACCGCGAGACCGGCGCTGAGATCGGCGAACTGTTCCAGCGCTTGAACGAAGACGGCACCACCCTGGTCATCGTCACGCACGACGCCGGGCTAGCAGGATCGGCTTCCAAGGTGCGTTACATGCGCGACGGGACGTTGTCGGCGGAGGAGCATCGATGATCTTTCGCCTCGTCCTGCGCCATCTAGCGCTGCACCCAATACGCTCGCTGGTCTTCGTCGGCGCTTACGCAGCCGGCGTCTCGGTCATGCTGTCGCTCCTCTCCATCGGTGAAGTCATGGTAGCCCAATCGCGCGACGAGCAGTGGATCGGAGGCGGCGACGTCACGGTCGTCCCGGCCGGCGTCGACCTCGAGACTCTGCGCACCGGGGGTGCCGCTTTCTTCGGCATCGACCAGGCTCGCTTCTTGGCGCGCGAGGTCCTCTCTGGGGCTCGCCTGGCGGACCGTGTGGAGGCCGTGGCACCGTGGATCGATGACCGCGCCGTCTATCTGCGCCGACACGATGACGAACCGGCGGTTGCTGTCCGCGCCAGCGGCCAAATCCCTTCGGCGGCCCGAGCCCTCGGGGCTTCGTCGGATCTGACGGCGGGAGATTGGACCGACAGTCGCTCTGCGGTGCGCTGGCTGCGACCGACGCCTCTCCAGCTATACGGCGAGATCGATCGGTTTCACAGCCCGCCGACGCGGCTGCGCGGAGACAGCACCTGGGCCGAGTGGCATTACTTCAACTTGCTCTGGCCCGGCGAAGAACGTTGGCTGTACCTGTCGTACATCCTCGGTGGCGACCTGTCCGGCGACCGCTGGGGCGGCATCGTGCTGGCCCGCTATCGCACTCCGGACGGCCGCCATCATTCCTACGCCGATACCCTGTCGGCGGACGACATCGTCTACTCGACGAATTCAGCCAACGTGAAGTTCGGCGATCACACGGTCGAGTTGTTGGATGCGCCGCTACGCTATCGGGTGCGTGCGCGGCTGTCGGCCCTGCGCCGAGGGCCGCCGCTGACGATCGACTTGGAGGTCGAGCCGAAACCGCATCGCTACCTGCCGCCCGTGGAGCTGGCCGCTTCCGATTCATTCGTCAGCGGATACGTCGTCCCGGCGCTGAGAGCCGACGCCAAGGGATCGATCTGCGCCGGCTCCGAATGCCAAGACGCTTCTGAGACGATCGGCTATCACGATCACAACTGGGGCACGTGGGGCGGCGTGCTCTGGGACTGGGGGATCGCGCACGCCGGCGAGTTCGACGTGCTGTATGGCGGTGTACGCGGCGAAGCCGCCGATCACGCCCGACCTGCCGGAGCGCGCTTCCTGGGCTATGTTGTCGATTCGCTGGGTGTGGCGGCGGTGCTGGAACCGGAGCGACTCATATACAGCGGCGAGCGAACGATCGCGTTCGCGGGTGAAGCCGTCCGGGTGCCGAAGAGGCTGACCTGGACGGCCGCGCAGGGAACAGATTCGCTGACCGCCGAAATCGTGTTGGAGAAGGCGACGCTGTCGCGGCTGGCCCTGGCCGGTGACCAGGACGTCTACTTCGCACAAATGCAGGGCAAGATGACGATCCGGGGCCACCTCGCCGGGCGTGCCGTGGACGCCGGCGGACCCGGTTTCTTCGAGACTTACCTCCGCTGAAGCCGGACGCGGATTTCGGTTACCGGGGGCTCGAGACTGCCGCCGTCGTGGCCAGACAGCCGAAGGAGGCGGCGTGAATGATCACAGCCGGCTACACAACGATTCGACCGATCAAGCTGTTTGGTCCCTCAGAGCCCAATCTTCACGATTCTCGTTTCAACGACACGACTCCACAACGACGGCCATGCTGACCAAGACCCGAGTCATTCACGCATGCACGTTCCTCACGCTCACCGCCATCGCCCAGTCCGCCTCCGCTCAACAGGCGGGTCCCGATAGCATCCGTCCGGCGATCAGCGCCGGGTTGATCCCCGCCGGGGAAGAAATCGAATTGAATGGAATTCTCGACGAGTCGGCCTGGCGGGACGCCGATCGGATCACCGGCTTCCGCCAGCGCGAGCCGCTCGAGGGGGAACCGGCGACAGAAGACACCGAGGTCCGCGTCATCTACGACGCCGAACACATTTACATCGGCATTCGAGCCTTCGATTCCAGACCCGATCGCATCATAGGGCGTCAGCTCGAGCGGGATGCCAGCCTGGGGATGTCCCGATTCGGGCCTTCGGGAAGCGACGACGCCGTCGAGATCATCCTCGATACCTTTAACGACCGTCGCAACGCCTACTACTTTGCCACCAATCCCCAGGGCGTTCTGGTCGACGGCCTGATCACCGACGAATCGGATGATGTCGATCTGAACTGGGACGCGGTGTGGGATGTCCGGGCACACATAACGGCCGAAGGCTGGACCGCCGAGTTCGAGATCCCGCTGAGGAGCATTCGCCACCCCAGCCGGGATGGCCCGCAGACCTGGGGCTTCAATGTCCAGCGCATCATCGTCCGTAAGAACGAGCAGACGCTCTGGACATCCTGGTCGCGGGACAACGAGGGGCTGAATCGTGTCAGCCGCGCCGGCAAGCTGATCGGACTCGCCGGCCTACCGGGTGGGCTCGACGTCTACATCAAGCCGTACGTCTTGGGGGAGGCGGGGCGAGACTACGCGGAGGAGCCGGAGGGCGACGTCGCTTGGGATGGCTCCGTTGGGCTCGATGCCAAGCTGGGACTGGCCTCGGGCCTGGTGCTCGACCTGACCGTCAACACCGACTTCGCGCAAGTCGAGGCGGACGACGAACAGGTCGACCTGACGCGCTTCAACCTCTTCTTCCCGGAGAAACGCGAGTTCTTCCTCGAGAACGCCGGCATCTTCGAGTTCGGGTCGGCGGGTTTCCACGTCCCCGACTTCCTTCTCTTCTTTTCACGCCGCATCGGCCTCGCCGAGGGACAGACCGTGCCGATGTTGGCTGGCAGCAGACTGACCGGCCGGGCGGGCCGCCAGACGCTGGGCTTTCTGAACGTCGTCACGGGGCGAGACGAAGACCTCGACGCCCCGTTGACCAACTTCACCGCCGGTCGAGTCAAGCGGGATGTCGGACAGCGTTCCTATGTCGGCGGTATGGTCACCAGTCGTCTCGAGGAGGGGGGCGGCAGCAACGTGGCGGCGGGCGTGGACTGGAACTTCTGGTTCACGGGCCAGATGGTCCTCGAGGGTTTTTACGCGCGCACCACGGACGCGCGACCCGATACCGGAGACGACTACTCCCTGCAGGCGACGCTCGACTACACGGGCGACTGGCTGGGCTGGCGAATCGACCACCTGGAGATCGGCCCCGAGATGCTGCCGGGCATAGGATTCGTCCGCCGCCGCGACATCGCCAAGACTTCCGGTTCACTGAGATTCACCCCGCGGCCGCCGATCGATGGTCTGCGCAAGATAGACATACGTAACAGCCTCGAATACGTGGCCAGCGTCTCGACTCGCGGAGTCCTCGACCGGCGCTGGGAGATCAACATCTCGCCGGAACTCGACTCGGGAGACGAGGCAAGCGTCGAGATCGCCTACGAATTCCAACGTCTCCACTCGGACTTCGAACTGGCGCCCGATGTCATCGTGCCGCCCGGTGACTACGAGACGTGGACTCTCAACCTCGACATCGCCACGAGCCCGGCACGACCCGTATCGGTGGAAGCGGGCGGCGGCACCGGTGGATTTTGGGGCGGGACACGCTGGGGCGGTGGGGCCGAGGTCGCCTTCAACAGTCCCCACTTCGGGCTCGAGCTCAGCTACGACCACAACGACATCGATGTTCCGGGCGGCGCCTTCACCACCGACCTCGTGCGAGGGCGTTTGAAGCTGGCCGCCAACACGCGACTGTTCGGCAACGCGCTCATCCAGTACAATAGTCAGAACGGCTCGTTCTCGGCCAATCTGCGCGTCGACTGGATTCACCGGCCGGGGAGCGACCTGTTCATCGTCTTCAACGAACGACGCGACATAGTGGGCTCGCGATGGAATCCCGAGAGCCGAGCTTTCATCGTCAAGCTTACCTACCTGATGTGGTTGTGACGTTCGCGAGCGAGAGGCACGAGCGATGCGCTATCCCCTGGCCGGAAGAGATGCATTGTCGGCACTTGCCACCGGCGGAGGTCTGTTCACCAGTGGCCTGGCGCTCACCAGGGCCGTCGCCAAGCGGGCCATAGGCCCGCTGGCCGTTCCACTCGCCGTCGGCGGCGGCCTCATGTGGCTGGGGCGAAATATCGGCGATGCATTCGTCGAGTTGCGGGAAGAAGACCTCCGCATCAAGCTCGGCGTCCTGTTCGATGAGGTGATCCCGTTACGGGAGATCTCTCGCGTGCGCGAGATGGAATGGTCGCTCCTGGGCGGGCTGGGCATCCGCAGTAACCTGCGCAACTGGGTGGCCGTCGTGACCACGACTGGGCCCGTGGCGGAGATCTTCCTCTGGCGGCCGATCCGGTTGCCGGTGATTCCGCGTGTTTATCACGTTCGCGCTCAAAAGGTCATGGTCAGTCCCGAGCGGCTGGAGGATTTCATTCGCGAGCTTCGCGCCCGGCTTCAGACGTAGGTGTCGAACCGCCGGGGACCGTCCCGTTGCCGAGCTGTCCCGTGGCGTTCAATCGGTCGAAGCGTAGCTCGATTCGCGTCAACGCCGTGTCGGCCTCGCCCAGGTTGGCCAGCGAGTGGCGCGCTTGTCTGATCGCCGTGCCCAGTTGTGATCTGAGCGATTCCAGATCCGACTGCAGGTGCGCCAACGAATTCAGGATTTCCCGCGTACTCTCCTGAAGCTGATAGCCGCGCAAGCCCAGTCGCACCACCGAGAGGTACGCACTCAACGTGTTGGGAGATACCGGCACGACGCGCCTGCGTAACGCATAGTCGGCCAGCGGCACACCTCCGACATCGAGGCCGCCCAAGACGACCTCGTGGAAGATCGACTCGGAGGGGATGTACATGAAGGCTACGTCCAGTGCGCCATCGTCGGCGGACAGATACTTCGACGCGATGTCGTCCACGTGACCTCGGACGTCTCGAGCGAAGCCGCGCAGCGCGGCCTCGGCTTCCGGGCTGCCTTGTTGCCGCAGGTCCAGATAACGGCGGAAATTCTCGAGCGGAAACTTCGAGTCGATAGGCAGCAGCCTCCCTGCACCCAACAGAACGGCCACGTCCACCCGCACGCCACTGCTGGGATAGGTGTACTGCAGGCTGTAGCGATCCCGTGGCAGCATTTCGGCCAGCGCCTCCTCCAACAAGCGTTCACCGAAGGCGCCGCGCAACTGCGGCGGCTGCAGAATCTTCTGCAATTCCTCCAACCCGGTCCCGAGCTGCTCGATCTGCTCGGTCGCCTTCTGCAGCTGTCCGATCCGATGGCTGAGTTCGTGCGCTTGCTGGAGTTGTTCGCGAAGCCGCTCGTCGACACCGGAACGCATCGCTTGAACCTCGCGCTGCAGTAGATGAACCGAGGTCGGTGCATCCGTTAACAGACGGCCGAAGTTCCGTTCGACTCGCAACAGGCGCCAGGCCAGCCAAAGCACCAGCACGATGACGACCGCGAGCAGCAGCGTTGCCAGATCCATTATTCGAACCTTGTCAGTCGTTGATCTCGTCGACGTCGGGCGTCGACCCGGCGCGGCACGCCGGCGCGAAAAGTCACCTGGGAGTGGAGAATAAGGCTGGAGTTACACGACCACAGTACCCGCGAT
>JASFLD010000153.1:0-8669 GCA_050118275.1 Gemmatimonadales bacterium | reverse complement strand
GAGCTTGACCGCCTCACGGAAAGCTTCGGTGGCTTCCTCGGGCTGTGACGCTAGGCGGACTCTCTTGATGGCGGTACGCAAGCGGCTCCGCGCCGCTTTGTTGGCGACCCGGCGGCGCTCGTTTTGTCGTAGGCGCTTCGCAGCAGACTTCGAAGTTGGCACGTGCTCTCCGGATATTCCTTCGTGATTGACCGCAAAACGACCGCAGTGGACCCGAGTGCACGCCTGCGGCCGACAATTAGCCCGAATCAGATGCGTAAGCTTAGTCGGGGCCGCCAGAGGTGTCAACCCGCGAAAGCGGTGCTTTGACAGGGCATTTCGGCCCCTTTAACTTCAACGGCGGTGATCCTGGAACGTAAGTTTCGCGCGCCGGCGCTCCGCGTACGTGGGACGCGCGCAAGCGCGATATTCTCCTGCAACGGGGGGCGCCGGGTGGCTCGGTCGTCGTCTTCCGGTCCAGGTTGCGGGGGAGGGGGCGGCAGAAGCACGGTGCGAAACCTTGGAGCGGATCGGGGGGTGTGGGGATGAGACTGCCGACGCCGACGAGTGCCCGTCTGGTGCAGAACGACGATGGTTTCGTCGTCGATCTGGACAAGTTTCAGGGCCCGCTCGACCTGCTTCTGCATCTAATCCGTGCGCAGGACATAGATATCTTCGACATCCCGATCGCCTCCGTGACAGCTCAGTTCATTGTCGCGATCGAGGGCGTCGAGGAGCGTCTGTCGCTCGAGCGGGCGGGCGAGTTCTTGGAGATGGCGGCGACGCTGGTGCGGATCAAGGCTCAGATGTTGCTACCTCGGCACGACGACCTGCTGGAGGACGAGGATCCACGCTCCGATTTGGTGCGGCGCCTGCTGGAGTACGAGCTGTTTCGTGAGATCGCCTTGACGTTGTCGGCGGCCGAGGCCGATCGAGCACTCCATCACGGCAAGGGTTACGTCGCGCCCCGCCCCCCGACCGACGTGTGGGATCTTCCGCTGGAGTTGGCGCTCGAGGACTTCCTCGCCGTCGCGGTCGAGCTACCGGCCCCGCCGGAGAAGCGTCCGCATCGTGCGCCGGTGCGGCCGGTGACGGTGGACGAAAAGATCGAGCTTTGGCTGGAGACATTGAAGCGGAAAGCGCGCGTGCCGTTCGACTGGTTCGTGCAACGGTGGAAGACGCGCACGCACGCGGTCATGTCTTTCCTTGCCTGTCTGGAACTAGCCAAGCGCGGTCGCGCGCGGCTCCGTCAGGAACGGCACTTCGGCACTTTGTGGGTCTATCCGAGTGAAGACGACGAGAACAAGTGAAGACGACGAGAATAGTTGAGGCTGTCCTCTTCGCCAGCGAGACGCCGCTGACCGCGGCGGAAGTCGCACGCGCCAGCGGCGAGATATCGACCAAGGACGTCGAAGCGGCGATCGACGAGCTGCGCCTCGAGTACGAGCGAGAGGAACGGGCGTTTCAGATTTATCCTCTCGGTGATGGCTACCAGATACTCACCCGGCCCGAGTATTCGCCCTACCTCGAGGAGTTCGACTCGGTCTCGCGGACCAACCGTCTGTCGCGGGCGGCATTGGAGACACTGGCGATCATCGCCTACCGACAACCGATCAGTCGGCTCGAGGTCGAGGAACTGCGGGGCGTGAATGCGGCGGGCGTCCTACGTACCCTGCAAGAGCGCGACTTGATCGAAGTCGTCGACCGGGCGGAAGGTCTCGGCCGGCCCATGCTATACGGAACGACTCGCAAGTTTCTCGATCACTTCGGGCTCGGCTCGCTGGACGACCTGCCGCGGCCCGAAGAGCTGAAGATCACCCTGCGAGCGCGGGAGTGACGGTGACAAGCTCTCGGCCGGGAGTGCGACTGCAGAAGTACCTGTCGCGCGCCGGGGTCGCATCCCGGCGAGCTGGCGAACAACTAATCGTCGAGGGTCGCGTCAGCGTCGACGGTGAGGTGGTCAGCGAGTTGGGCGTGCGCGTCGATCCCGATACGCAGCTGGTCCGGGTGGACGGCGTGCGCGTGCGTCCGCAACCGATGCGCTGGTTGGCCGTGCACAAGCCGGCGGGATTCCTGACGACCCGCGCCGATGACCGGAATCGGCGAACCGTGTACTCGCTGTTGCCGGAGGGCTCGGACGACCTCTTCCACGTCGGCCGACTGGATATGATGACGGAGGGCTTGCTGGTCTTCACCAACGACGGTGAAACGGCTCACCGGTTACTGCACCCTAGTTACGCCGTTCCGCGGCGCTACAGGGTCGAGGTCAAGGGGCGTGCGGGTCGCACTGTGATCCGCCGGCTCGAGCGTGGTGTTCCACTCGAGGACGGCGTGGCGCGTGCCGAAGCCGTCCGGGTCGAGCCCGCGTCGCGCCGGGCGGGTGACGAGCGATCGTCGATTCACCTGACGCTGCGCGAAGGTAGGAAGCGTGAGATCCGGCGCCTGATGGAAGCGGTAGAGCTGAGTGTAACCAGACTCGTGCGCGTATCATTTGGCCCCATCGAGCTGGGCGAATTGGCGTCCGGCCAGTCGAGGGAACTTTCCGCGGCGGAAGTCTCTGCGCTGAGAGCCGCGGTTGGACGGAGCGACTCAGATGGAGATACGTGACACACGCGTACTGATCTTGGGCGGATCCGGGCTGGTGGGAATGGCCATCGCGCGCGGAATGCTGCGCCGCCAGCCGGCACGGTTGACCGTGACGGCACTGACCAGGGAAGAGACGGAAGAGGGCTACGCCGAGTTGCAACGGCTGGCGGGTGAGAAGACGGAGATCGCGCGCGCGTGGGGCGATGTGATGGTCGCCACCGAGTTCAAGGACGAGCTGCGACGCGAGTTGGTGGAGAACAAGGAGAAGCGCAACCGCTTGCTGGATGACATCTACGGGCCGTTCAGCCGCGAGAGATTGGAGCGCTCATTCCTCTACCAGATGCTCGTGCAGGAGAAACCGGATATCGTGGTGGATTGTGTGAACACCGCGACGGCGATCGCCTACCAGGATGTGTTTAGCAGCGTCGAGGAGGTGCGGAATGCGCTTGCGGACGACGAATACGATTGCCGTGACATCGTCGAGCGGCACCTGACCATCCTCTACATGCCGCAACTGATACGCCACGTGCACATCCTGCTCGAGGCGTTGCGAGAAGCGGGTACGCAGTTCTACCTCAAGGTGGGAACCTCGGGGACTGGCGGGATGGGACTCAACATACCGTTCACCCACTCCGAGCAGCGCCCGTCCAGCATGCTGTTGGCCAAGTCGAGCGTGGCAGGCGCGCACTCGCTGCTGCTGTTCCTGACCGCGCGGACGCCGGGCGCCCCTGCGGTCAAGGAGATCAAACCGACTGCGGCGATTGCTTGGAAGAAGATTGGTGAGGGTCCCCTGAGTTGGCGGGGGCGACCATTGAGCCGATACGACGCCGTCCGGGCCGTACCGTTCTCGGAGGCGCTGGACGACTCGCAGCCGGCTTGGAAGGAAGTCGACGGTCAGCTCGACTCCGTCTACATAGACATGGGCGAGAACGGCCTGTTCAGCCGTGATGAGTTCGAAGCGATCTCATCGCTGGGCTTGATGGAGCTGGTGACGACGGAGGAGATCGCGACGATCGTGATCCGTGAGATTCGCGGCAAACCCACGGGACTCGATATCGTGGGCGCTCTCGACGGCGCAGCCATGGGGCCAACGTACCGCGGCGGTGTCCTGAGAGAACTGGCCTTGCGCCGTATGGAGGAGCTCGAGGCGAAGACGGGCAAGCGCAGCGTCGCCTTCGAGATGCTCGGGCCACCGCGTCTCAGCAAGCTGTTGTTCGAGGCCCACATCCTGGAGATTCTCTGTGAGACCGTTCAGAACGCGGCGGCGCTGGACCCGGAGCAGATCGCCGAACGGGCGGAGGCCCTGCTGCAGGAGAATGACGAACTGCGGACGACGATACTGTCCATCGGTCTCCCGATCATAAGCCGCGAGGGCGAGACGGTGCTCAGGGGTCCGCAGGTGAAGGCGAAACCGGGAAAGGGCGGCGTCGTCGACGATCGATTGATCTCGCGCGGTTGGGTCGATCTGCGCCCGTCGAACTGGCAGCTGTGGCGGCACAGGATCGAGCGATTCAGAGACGACGTTACGAGGGCGCCGAGCCCAGACCAGGGCTCGATCGCGGATGTGGATCAGGCGAGTCGCAGCGAGAAGATCCGACCGGGCGCTACGGTAGCTTGGATCTTCAAGACCGAGGACGGCGGAGAGCGCGTGAAGCGCTGAACGCGCCCGTCTCGATGACTTAACGGCGGTACGGATGACCGATCGAGCCAAAGTGGAAGAGTCGCTTCAGGCATACCTCGGTGACACCGAGCCGAGTGAGACCGCGCCAGGCTTCGCGTTGGCGGAGTCGATTCTGCGCGAGGTCCGGAAAAGGATCGTCGGGCAGGAATACATGGTCGAGCGCATCCTCATCGGCCTGCTGACGGGCGGCCACGTCTTGCTCGAGGGGGTCCCGGGATTGGCGAAGACCTTGACGATCCGAACGATCGCCGAGACGATCCGCACGCGCTATCAGCGTATCCAGTTCACACCGGATCTGCTGCCGGCGGATCTGATCGGCACGATGATCTACAATCAGAAGACGGGCGAATTCGAGCCGCGCAAAGGGCCACTGTTCTCGAATATCATCTTGGCCGACGAGGTTAATCGCGCGCCGGCCAAGGTGCAATCGGCTTTGTTGGAGGCGATGCAAGAGAAGCAGGTGACGTTCGGCGGACGGACGTTCCAGTTGGAGGAACCGTTTCTCGTGTTGGCCACCCAAAACCCCATCGAGCAGGAGGGGACCTATCCGCTTCCGGAGGCGCAGGTCGATCGATTCATGCTGAAGGTGACGATCGATTATCCTTCGCGTACGGAGGAAAAGGAGATAATGTTCCGAATGGCGGGCGGCGACCCGATTTCGGTCGACGGCGTGACCGGCCCGGAACAGATACTCGCCGCCCGCAGCGCCATCGTCCGCCTCTACCTGGACGAGAAGGTTGCCGACTATATCGTCGACTTGGTCCAAGCGACTCGCGAGCCCGGTGAATACGGTCTGCCGGAGATCGTTCCGCTGATCGAGTACGGCGCTTCGCCACGCGCCACCATCTATCTAGCGCAGACGAGTCGCGCGCACGCCTTCCTCCGCGGGCGCGAGTACGTAATCCCGGATGACGTGAAAGCGCTGGCACCGGACATTCTGCGCCACCGTGTCATCACGACCTACGAGGCCGAGGCTGAAGAGGTCTCCTCGGACGAGATCGTGCGGCGCGTGTTGGAGGCCGTCGAGGTACCGTAAGGCCTTGGATCTGGCCAACTCCGGGCGCCTGAACGCCGCTGCAGCGGAACGGTTGCCGAACGTCGGGTGTTCCACCCGTTACCGCGTTCGACGTTCATACTTGTGGCCTCAGTGCGATTGAAATGGAAGCCGTCTCGACCCAGAGCGTCCCACGGGAAATCCTGCGGCAGGTCAAGTTGATCGAGTTGCGCACCCGTGGACTCGTGAACTCTCTCTTCAGCGGAGAGTATCAGGCCGTCTTCAAAGGACAGGGGATGGAGTTCGCTGAGGTGCGCGAGTACGCGCCCGGCGACGAATATCGGTCGATCGATTGGAACGTCTCGGCCCGCATGGGGCACCCGTACGTCAAGAAATACACCGAGGAGCGGGAGTTGACGGTGCTCTTCGCCGTTGACATGTCCGGCTCCGAACAGTTCGGGACACGCGGACGGTTCAAGGCGGAGGTGTCGGCGGAGATCGCGGCCGTGATCGCCATGGCGGCGATCAGAAACAACGATCGAGTCGGTCTCCTTTCCTTCACCGATCGAATCGAGGAGTTCGTTCCGCCCAAGAAAGGGCGTCGCCATGCGCTGCGACTGATCCGCGACCTGCTCGCCTTCCGGCCGTTGGGTCGCGGCACCGACATAGCGTTTGCCCTCGACTATCTCGGCCGCATCCTGCGCCATCGCGCCATAATCTTCATCATCTCCGATTTTCTTGACGCTGGCTTCGAGCGGTCACTCAAGCTGATCAGTCGCCGCCACGATCTCATCGCCATCACCGTGTCGGATCCGCGCGAGCGGTCGCTGCCCGATGTCGGATACCTGGAGCTGATCGACGCCGAGAGCGACCAGCGAGTCGTGCTCGATTCCGGAAATCGATACGTGCGCGAGCAGTTCGAGCACCTGGCTAGTCAAGACGAGCTGAAGTTGCGTCAACTGCTACGCAGGACGTCCGTCGACCAGATCGACATCCAGACGGACCGTTCCTACGTGCCACCTCTAATCGAGTTTTTCCGCGCCCGGGAGCGCAAGCTGGCCCGATGACGGCTCTGTCCTTCGCCATCCTGGCGCTGAGCGCGCAGCTGCCGATCGCGGCGGGCGGCGCCATGGAGGCTTCGGCCCGGCTGGAACGCGATAGCGTGGAAGTCGGTGTGCCCGTCGTCCTCACCGTCACCTTGAGCCCGGTGCCGCCAGCCGCTGTGGTGCTGTTCCCCGAATTGCCCGACAGCGGTCGCCTCGTCGCGCTTGCGCCACCGCGGACAGTCCCGGTCGAGACGGAGGCGCGGTCGGCACGCTACGAGTTGGTCGCCTGGGAAACCGGAGATCTGAAGATACCGGGCGCCGGTATCCGTATCGTGGTTGATGAAGCTGAGCTGACGATTCCGTTCCCCGAGGTCACTCTCCATGTCGCTTCCGTCTTGCCGGGCGACGCGGATGTCGAGGCCATCGCCTGGAGGCCGCCGGCGGATGTGGTGGGCGCGAACTGGAGCACGGTGGAGATCGCCGCGGCCGCGACACTGCTACTCGCCTTGCTCATCGGTGCCTTCCTTTATCTGCGCCGCCGCGGACGCGGGACAGCTGTCCCGCTTCCGACGCCAATGGCGCCGCGGGAGCGGGCACTGGTCGGGCTCGACTTACTGTCACGCTACGGTCTCATCGAGGCCGGCGAGCTGAAGGGCTTCTATTCGGCGCTCTCGTTGATCATGCGGCGCTTCCTGGCAGAAACCGAAGAGCGTTGGGGACTGGACCTGACGACCCGGCAGCTCGTATGGCGGGTCGGTGAGGATGGAGTGACGGAATCAGACGTTCGCGCCCTGGAGGCTCTCTTGAGCCAGGCCGATCTGGTCAAGTTCGCCGGGCTGCGCCCGGCCGCGAACGAAGCTTCGGCGGCGTTGAAGCTGGCACGCGGTTGGCTGGAGGACTTCGAGCGGATAGAGCGTCCGCCCGACCTCAGCCCGGCCGAGGTCGCTGACACTCTCGGGGACAGTGCTGAAGACGTGTTGGCCGAGTTCGATGAGGTGTTTCTGGCGAAGGCTGGCGAGCCCGTTTCCGCACCGGACGAAGAGGACGTGGCGACGTGACATTCCAGAGCCCCTGGGCCTTCGTGTTGCTACTCGTCTTTCCACTCTGGCGGCTGTGGCGCGGCCAGCGAGGCGGCTTCCGTTACTCGCGCGGCGCCACTGCCGCCCGGGCCGGACGCCGAATCGGCCGCCTGTTGGCCGGGATGCCGTACGCTCTCAGGGGTCTCGCCGTGCTGGCGCTCATCGTCGCGCTGGCGCGACCGCAGACGGGCGTGACGACCGAGGAGATCGAGGCGGAAGGCATCGCGATCGCGCTGGTCGTGGATGTATCCAGCTCGATGCTGGCGCTGGACATGCAGTCGCGCGACCGCCTGGAGGTGGCGAAGCGGACCGTTCTCGAGTTCGTGAGAAACCGACAGCACGACCGTATCGCGCTCGTGGCCTTCGCCGGCGAGGCGCTGACACAGGTCCCGGTGACCATCGACTATGCGATCCTCGAGCAGTCGATAGAGGATCTGAGCACGGACCTCCTGGAAGACGGAACGGCGATTGGGACGGCGTTGGCCACGGCGACCAACCGGTTGCGTCGGACCCCCGGCGCCTCGCGTGTGGTCATATTGTTGACCGATGGGGAGAACAACCGCGGCGAGGTCGATCCGATCACCGCCGCGCGAGCGGCGGCGGCGTACGGGATCCGTACCTACACGGTGGGCGTCGGCAGCGAGGGTGTCGCGCCGGTACCGATCGGGCCCGGTCCGTTGGGTACCGAATACGCAAACATGCGCGTGCGCCTCGACGAAGATCTACTGCGTCGTATCGCGACGATCACAGGGGGTCAGTATTTTCGCGCGACCAACGCGCGGGCGCTGGAGGAGATCTATCGACAGATCGATGAACTGGAGAAGACGCCGGTCAACATCCATCGATACGTGGAATTCAAGGAGCGTTTCCGGCCCTTCGTGCTGCTGGCGGGCTTCTTGTTGTTGGCCGAATGGATATTGAGGCTGCGGCGATACCCGCTGTACGCATGAAGCGACGGGATATTTAGTCGGGGAATGGTCCGGTGAGGCTCGAGTATCCGAATTGGCTTTGGGGCGCGTTGATCGCGGCGATCGCCGGCGCGGTGCTGGTCTACCTGTGGTACCGGCGCCGCCGCATGGCGCAGGATGCGCTGGGCAGCTCGGGCATGCTGGAGCGTCTGACCGGGATCGACCTGACGGGCTCGCCGCAACGTCGCGGCGTGCTGGTCGCGACGGCGCTGGGACTGATAGGCTTCGCTCTGGCCGGGCCGCAATGGGGCGCCCAAGAGGTCGAGGAGCAGACGCGGGCGCTGAGCATCGTGCTCGCTCTCGATATCTCGGAGTCAATGTGGGCGGAAGACTTGC
>JASFLD010000152.1:0-8678 GCA_050118275.1 Gemmatimonadales bacterium | reverse complement strand
CAAACACTCGGGAGATTAGCGGCGGGCGTCTTAGGTCAGAGCAACGTCGTTGATAGGTGCCTTTGTGCAACCCCGGTGATCGTTCAAATCGGCAGGCCGACAATCGGATGGGTGGACTGGATGGGATAGCCATAATTGCTATTTGCCGTTGCCGCTCGCAACAGCGTCTTCAGTACGTGACCCGCCAATATCGTTTTCCATCGTTGGATCTGCGTTTTCGAATAATAGTCTGCGGAGCTTTGCTAACAAATGGCGCACCGACAATCGGCAATTCGCGATCGTAGGACGCGCTGGAACGGTTGACAGTAGCGAGGAGACCGAGGACACAGGGTCAACGAGCAGCGAGAAGGGATGCCCCGTCCAGTTCTGCAGCTAGCCCGGCGAGGGCTAGAAACGGAGTAGCATCGCGGCCCAGTGGAACCCGGCGCCGAAAGAGGTGAGCAAGACGAGATCGCCGTCGGCGATCCGACCCTGCTGCCGGGCTTCCCAAAGCGCCAGCGGGATCGAGGCCGAGCCGGTGTTGCCGTACTCTTGAACGTTCGCGTAGACCTTCTCCTCGGGGACTCCCAGCGCTTTGCCGGTCGCCTTGATGATCCGCAGGTTGGCCTGGTGTGGAACGATGAGAGCGACATCATCGACATCGTGGCCCGCCTGCGTCAGCACCTCGTTCGCCGCGGCGCTCATGCGAGTCGTCGCTTCCTTGAAGACCTCGCGCCCTTTCATCACCATCCACTGATCCAGAAGTTGTGCCGCCCGCTCCATATTGAATGGTGCGCGTGTCCCACCGACCTCGGCCGTAAGGATGTCCCCGCGACTGCCGTCGGTGCCCGCCGTCGCCGCGAGGATCTCGACAGCCCCTTCGCCCCTGCCCACGACGGCGGCCCCGGCAGCGTCGCCGAAAAGGACACAGGTGTTGCGGTCTCTCCAGCTCATTACCCGGGTCAGCAGCTCGACGCCGATCACCAGAATGCGGCGGTCACCACTCCCGACTCGCGAGCGCGCGATATCGAGAGCGAGGACAAATCCGGCGCAGCCGCTCCCCCCAAGATCGTACGTGGGAATCTCACGGGCGCCCAACCTGTGCTGGACGAACGAGGCCGTGTCGGGCGTATAGACTTCCGGTGTATCGCTGGCGACGATGATCTCGTCGATCCGGTCGGGGGCGAGGCCCGCATTGGCCAGCGCGCTCTGGGCAGCGAAGACCGCCAGATCGGCGGTGCTCTCATCGTCCGCAGCCAGGCGACGCCGCTTGATGCCCGTCCGCGTGGTGATCCACTCGTCGGACGTGTCAACGTACTGGGTCCACTCCTCGTTGGTCATGATGCGCTCGGGGACATAGGCGCCGAGCCCAATTAGACCGATTCGGTCTTTCGCCATCGAGCCATGATCTCCGATTCTGCCCCGCGGTTTCTTACCCGCGCCGTCTCGTGCGAATTGGTAGAGCTTGGGGAAAAAGTCGCTGCGCCGCCAGTAGCCGTATCAGCCACAGAGCGGTCACGACTCGGCCTCGGTAGGAGCGCTGCCGACGGTTGTTGGACTTCTGCCCGACCCTGCAATCTCGGCCGCCCGGCGTGTGGCCCGAGTGGAGTGCGAGGATTGGTTACAGTAGTTCTCGCCGAGGGTCCGCTCTACGGAACGGGCTTCAGCAGGAGGTCCTGGAAATCATAGCTGAAGTCCGTCGCCGGCGAGACCGGCTTCATCTTGGCGTGCTCGATCGAGCCGTCGGGGTTCAGCGCGAAGGTCACGAACGCGTCGGCCCGCAGCGAACGATCGCGCCACCGCGCCACGAAGGTGTCGTACTGCCAGTGCTCCAGATCGCCCACCAGATCGGGCGAGCGCGAGAAGCGGATGACGAGGTGGTCGCCCTCCCGCGCGATGGCGATGTCGCCGTACCACGCATCCCGGTACATGCCCGCGTAGCGGTCCAGCGCCAGCGAGGGCCGCGACGTGGCGTCACGCTCCGACGCGGTCCGCGTCTCCGCCGCGGCAACGATCGAGTCCCGGCGCGCTCTCACGGCCGTGTATCCCGCCAGCCAGTCGAATTCGGGCGCGCCCAGGTAGTGGTCGAGGATGTGGTAGGTGATCGTCTCGAAAGCTTCGCCCGCCTCTTGGTTGGTGAGGACGACGATCCCGAGCTTGCGGTCGGGCACCATCGTCACACGCGATACGTAGCCGGCGAGGCCGCCCGTGTGCGTGAGTACGCGCTCGCCGCGGAAGTCGCGCACGTTCAGGCCGAGCGCGTAGAAGTTGAAGAAGTGCCGCAGCGGCGCGAGCTCGGGCGGAGGATCTCCGAAAGGCATCGGGGTGACGGGCTTCCACAGCTCGCGTGTGACCGCTGGCTCCCAAATCCGTCCGTCGCTCGCCACCCGACCCGAGTCCATCTGCACCATGACCCACTTCGCCATGTCCTCCACGTTCGAGAAGATGCCTCCAGCCGGGTTGACGACGTCGCCGTGGTAAGGCGGGACTAGCTGCACTGTGCCGTCGACGCGCGCGTGCGTGAAGGCGGCGTCGGGGACGGAGGCTGGATCGGAGAGCCGCACGTCGCTCCCGCTCATTCCGGCCGGTTCCAAGATGCGGGTCGCGACGAATTCCTCCCAGCTCATCCCGCTCACGGCGGCGATGACCTCTCCAGCGACGGGATACAGTACGTTGTCGTACGCGTAGGCGCTGCGGAAGCTCGTGGCGGGCGGGATGTAGCGGAGCCGCTCGACCAACTCCTCGCGCGTGAAGTCGGTGGGTGGCCAGAACATCAAATCTCCCGCTCCCAGCCCCAGACCACTCCGGTGGACGAGCAGGTCGCGCACCGTGATCTGCCGGGTGACCCACGGATCGTACATGGCGAAGTCCGGGAGGTAGCGCACCACGGGCGCATCCCACTCGAGCTTCCCTTCGCCGACCAGGATGCCGAGCGCTGTGGCCGTGAACAGCTTCGTGTTCGACGCGATCCCGAATAGCGTCTTCGCGTCCACGGGCGCGTTGCCGCCCAGCTTGCGCACGCCGTACCCCTTGGCAAGCACGACCCGGTCGTCCTTCACGATCGCGACGGAGAGGCCGGGAACCTCGAACCGCTCCATCACGCGGTGCACGTAGTCGTCCAAGTCTTTCGGAGGTGCTGTCTGCGCACTGGCCGTTACCGTTACGCCGACGAGCGCGGCGAAAGCGAGCGCGACCAGCGCCAGCCGGCGGCCGGCCAGATCCCGCAGGGCGTCGTGGCCGCTTGGACGCTGCTCCCGGCTTTCCTTATGGACGCTCATTGTTCGCTTCCTCTTTGCCGTTGGGCATGTCGCCCGGCCAACGTGTAGGAGCTCCATGCGAGATCCAGTCGAGTATCTATGCGGATTATCCAGTTGCGTGCGCAAGGCGATGATCAGCTTGTCTCGAAGATCGCTGTGGAATCACGAACGGTCTCGCGATCCAGTCATCAAGATCCGCCACAAAAGACCGGGCAACGATGAGCGGACTATTTCGAGGTCGGCGGCCGCCTGCGCGTGTAGATGACCTTGAACTGCAATGCCGCGAGCAGCTGGCAATCGCCGCAATCCTCACCGACGTCATCCGGCGCGACGGGGTCGGCACAGACTTCGTAACCCAGCCGTTCGTATAGTTCCATCGCTTCCTTCGCCCGTTGCGCGTCGGCGATGAAGCGACGCTCCCAGCCGTCCGCGATGCGCGCTGGGTCGCCCTCGAGCTGCTCCGCGGACAGCAGCCGTCTGGCCTCCTGTTCCACCAGGCGGTTCAGCGACTCCGCCGCCGCGTGCCGGCGTTTCCCGTCTCGTTTTGCTGACTCGCCTCCCGACATAGTAGCGCGCCTGCCGTCAGGTCAGTGTTCCGGCGCGGTCGGAGTCGATATGCTCCTGCTCCAGCTTGCGCAGGCGCCGCTGACCGAGAATCGCGGCCCCGTACGCCGACGTGAATTGAACCAGCACGCCCTCCGGCACATTGACCTCGGCGTTCAGCTGTTCCCGGACGACATCCACCATCCTGCTGAAACGCAGGATGCCTCCGATCAGCGTGAACTCCGGTTCCATGCGAACGCGTTTCATCAGCTGGACCGAGCGACCGACCAGGGAGACGATGGCGCCGTGCATAATGTCCGCGGGCGCGACGCCCTGGGAGAGATGGTTGATCACCTCCGATTCCGCGAAGACCGCACATACGCCGGAGATCGGGATGGCTTCCTTCGAGGTGGCGACGAGCGGACCGATTTCCTCGGTCGTGTACCCCATGTAGCGGGCCGTTTTCTCCAGGAACGCTCCCGTCCCGGCGGCACACTTGTCGTTGAGGCGAAACGATTTGACTTTGGCTCCATCCCCCAAGCGACTTGCCTTCATCGTCTGTCCGCCTACATCCAGGATGGTGCGAGTGCCGGGGAAGAGTGCGCTGGCTCCGCGCGCCGCGGCCGTGAGATCGGTCACCTGCACATCGGTGAACTGTGCCTGGTGACGGCCGAAACCCGTCGCGACGACGTAGCCCGGATCATCGGATGAGAGTCCGGCTTCCTCGACGGCCGTGTGGTAGACGCGTTCGGCCACCTCCGCCAGCTTGAATCCAGTCGGTTCCATCGCCCGACCGACGATCTCGCTCTCAGCGTTTAGGATGACAGCCTTGGTGTATGTCGAGCCTATGTCGATTCCGGCCGTATAAGTCATGACGCGTCCCGTCCGCTCTTTGCCGGCGCCCGCCTGGCCAGGATGTGATCGAGTGCGAAGAGAGCCGCGCCCAGCGCACCCATGTAATGCGACTCCTCACTCACGTTGACCCTGACGCCCAGGCGCTCGCTTAATGTCTCGATCATCGCCAGGTTGCGCGCTACACCGCCGGTGAACGTGACGTCCTCCTCTATGCCGACACGACGCAGCAGGCCAGCGGAACGGGCGGCGATCGATTGGTGAACGCCGAGCAGAATATCCTCGATCTTCTTTCCCTTACCCAGCCAAGACAGCACCTCGGACTCGGCGAAGACCGTGCACGTCGTGCTGATTTTCACCGGTCGCTCGCCGCGTAGAGCCGTGGGACCCAGCTCGTCGATTGGGATGTCGAGCGCGCTGGACGCCGCTCCCAGGAAGCGTCCGGTTCCCGCGGCGCACTTGTCGTTCATACAGAAGTCGAGGATTTCGCCGTTGGGAGAGACCCGGATGGCCTTGGTATCCTGGCCGCCCATGTCGACGACCGTTTTGGTGCCGGGGAACATGTGAACCGCGCCGCGGCCGTGACAGCTGATCTCGGTCACCTGAGTGTTGCCGAAGGTGACCTTGTAGCGACCATAGCCGGTGCCGACCACGAACTCCACCTCTTCCTCACTGAGGCCGCCGTCGTGCAGCGCCTCTTGGTAGGCGCTCTCGGCCGCCCGCATGACGTTGGCGCCGGTGTCGACCAAAGACCGACTCACAATCCGCCGTGCCTCATCGATGATCACCGCTTTCGTCTGCGTAGATCCCACATCCACGCCGGCTGCGTAGGCCATGCTCACCTCTTTCCCGGCTTCTATGGCGCGCCGATGGTCGCCTGACGCTCACGCGCTGCCAACCCTTCGAAAAACGCGTCCACACGGTTCTTCAGCTGCGCTTCCGACACTACGCGGCGGTCCATCAGGTCCGACTCGATAAACAAGCTGGGGATGTCCCGCGCCTCCAATAGCGCGCGGCGATTGTCGGCCAGACCCGTCGACACCGTTCGGCAGCTCTTGATCGGGTGGTACACCAGACCATCGGCCGCGTAGGTGTCGACCATCTCGACGAGTACTTGCGTCTGGAAGAACATGCTGTCCATCGCGTCCCGGACGCTGATCAGGACACCTTCCGCCAGGCTCTCCAGCGGCCGTTCGAGATCGTATTGAAAACCCAGGTTCGATCCGCCGGAGGCGAACCACAGGTAGGTCGAGTTCACGAAGGTGCCACCCCATTCGGTGAACAGCTCGTTGAACCGGCGGAAGATTGGATAGCATGGTACGCCGACGAAGATCAGGCGGTAGCGCTCCTCGGTCAGTGTTCCGATCTTCTGGGCCGCCTTGTACTCCATTTCCTCGACCAGATCGCCGAAATACGCCGCGCCCTCCTCCGCGCCACGGAAGCCGTTGGCGACGCCCAGATAGATCGTACCGTCAGACAGCGCGTTGAATAGCGAGGGGCGACTCTGATTGAGCTCGAGGATCCGCTTCCAACTGCGGTTCATCGCGTTGGCGTGGCGCATGCTCTCGCGTAGCCGGTCGATATCGAACTTCCGGCCACTGACGTCCTCGCACAGATCGATCAATTCTCCGAGTTGCGCCGCCACGTAGCGGCGGTCATTCTCGAAATCAGCATCGCCCGGCCATGTTTGCCCACCCGCCGCGCGCGTGCCTGGAACGTCCAGGGTGAAAGTTGGAACATGGTACATCCGTTCCCATATCTCCGCCCACTTGATGTAGGTATTGCAGGCGTTCGTGTAGACGGCGATCGCGGGCTTCGGGATTCGGCCCATCGGATGATCTCCGCCTCGCAGTTGCACGGCCACATCCGCTTTCACGTACCCACAGATGTCCGGTGAGTAACCGTAGTCCTCGGCCTCGTCGAGATACTCGTGCGCTACCCGTCGCACGGCGGTCTGCAGAGAGTTGATCTCGGGAAACACGATCGGGAAGTCGAAGACGCGTAATAGCTCTGCCAAGCTGCCCATGACGAAGACGTACGCAGCGCCTTGTTCGTCCTCCGCCGCTCGCGTCAGCTCGTCGAACCAGACGCGGAACAGACGCGCGCCATCCTTGTTGCCGCGCCCGACGATGGTGGTGTCGGTTGTCTTTTCAGCCATCGATATCCCCTTGCTCAGTCGAAGAGCAGATTTTCGACGAATGTCTCGAGCTGGATCTCCAAATGGTCAAAACTCGTCATGTTCTCCTCGAACTCGCTGACGAAGTACGGGATGTTGTCTTCATCCAACGTGCGGGTGTAGACGACCTGCTCCTCCAGTCCCGGCTCGCACATCTTGGGCGCCGTGATGATGGCGGCTTGCGCGTTGGCGTCGGCGATTCGCTTCCGCAGCATCGCTTCCTTCGGTTTGCGCAGGTCGTGCTGCACGGGACTGTGCGATGAACTCTCCACGTAGGCGGTGGCCAGATTAAAGAGTGGGTCACCGTCGAGGGGCACATCCTCCGTGATCCAGCGCAAGCCGATCAGTAGATCGTCGTCCACCACGTAGCAGGAGCGGCCGATGGCGCGGATCAGGTCCAACGGCGGTTGCTCGCAGAAACCGCCCTCGAACACCACGCGGATTCGGTCCTGTCTCTTGACCGATCGTACCTTCAAGAGCGGAAGTACGTGTCGTAGCAACTCGTTGTGCTCTTCACGCTGGATCAAGCCTCCCAACGCCACGAGCACGTAGGCTTCGTCCGCCGACACGAGCCAGGGCTCATCCCGCTTCAACGCGTAGATGTCCCGCACTAAGGCCCGATTCTCGTTGAATATGGTCAGCGAGCTTCGCAGGTCATCGTCGGTGACGTGGCGGCCCGCAATCTCCTCGATGCCGCGTTTGAGCCGGTCGTATTCGTGGCGCAGATAGGTGGCCGTGTGACTCGAGTTGGCGTTCTGAGGAAGGTAGAGGATCTGACAAGGATAGGAGACGTTGCGACCCCACACCCCCGCCAGGTTGCGCGCGGCATCGCAGATGGGATGGGTCACGAACATTTCCAACTCGACTCGGCCGCTCAGCGCCAGCTCCAACGACGTCTTTATGATCGAACACAGGTAAGAGCCGAAACGGGAATCGGCCTTGGTCGGATCGACGGAGGCGCCCCGAACCTTGAAGGGAAGCAGTCCGGCAGCGTGCACGATCTCCTCGGGGAAGTAGACCTGAAAGTGTCCAACGACCTTGCCACCGTTTTCACGCCAGCGGCGAACCGTCGGGAACTCGGTATCCTCCAGCAGTTCGCGACACCAGTAGAGCACCTCGTCAAGAGGCTTGCCCCGCCACTGCGGAAAGAGTTGTAGCGTCAACCGTATGCTCCTTCGCCCGTGGTACAACAGCTAACGATAATCAATATACTAGCCAATGTCCCGGCCTGCGCACCGCAGCTCGACTGATCCGCCAAGCTGGATAGGCCAACGTGCCCGGATATCTCTACACGACGGGACATGCGGAACGCTCAGGCGTGACCCCACGTCGGCTTGCGTTTATCGAGGAACGCCTGCAGGCCCTCCAAAGCATCCTGCGTTTGCATCAGCTCGTTTACGTACATGTCGCCTGCGCGCGACAACGCCTCGGCACGCGCCGCCTCCCGGCCGCTGCGCAACATCCGTTTCGCGATCCGCAGCGCCGCGGCGCTGTGGCGCGTCATGTGTGCGGCCAGCTCGAGTGCTGCCGACTCGAGTTCGGCGTCGAGCACGACACGTCGCACTATGCCGGCCCGCTGCGCTTCCTCGGCGCTGATTGACTCTCCGGTGAAGATCAGGTCGGCAGCGACCCCCGGCGGACAAATGTCGGGAAGCAACGGGCAAGCGGCCGGAGGCAGGACACCCAGCATGATCTCCGGCTGGCCGAAGCTGGCACTCTCGGAGGCGACGATGATATCGGCCGCCATCGCCACCTCGAATCCTCCGCCCAGGCACTTCCCCTGAACGGCGGCCACTACGGGTAGTGGAAACGTGTCGACGGCGGAGACGGTGTCTATGAACTCGGGGATCATCTCCTCGTACGTGGGAGGC
>JASFLD010000151.1:0-8687 GCA_050118275.1 Gemmatimonadales bacterium | reverse complement strand
CCCGGCGCCCGCCGGAACGGTCTGTACAGCGTCTTCAGTTTATCTGGCCCCATTCCCCTGCCGGTGTCCCGGACGGAGAACTCGGCGTGCAGCGGTCCCGCGGCAGTCGGACGTACGGCGATCTCGACGACACCCTCCTCGGTGAACTTGAGGGCGTTGGTCGTCAAGTTGAGCAGCACGCGGCTCAGGGCCAGCGGGTAGCCCAGGCGCCGATCCGGCACGTTCGTCGTCAGGCGCAGCTCGAGTCCCTTCTCCTCGGCCATCGGGTAGACGATGTCGCGAGTCGACTGGAGGATGTCCATGATCGAGAAGGGGGTGGGTTCCCTTTGGCTCAGACGATCGCCGCCGTGCGCGAGCTCGATCACGTCGCTGGCGGTGGAGCTGAGCGCCAGAGCGGCGCTGTAAACGAGTCCCAGTTGTCGCCGCTGCAGTGCGTTCACCGGGCCACTCTGTTCGCGACGCAGCACTTCGGCCAGGGTGAGGATCGAGGTCAGCGGCGAACGCAGGTCGTGGGCGATGTCGGCCAAAAGCTCGAGCGCGTTGGGCCCGGACAGCTGATCTTCGACGCTGGCTTCCTCTTCTCCCTCGACGGCCTGGCGCACCTCCTCCAGCGCGGCCAGCACCCGCTGCAGGTCGCCTTCATCCTTACGCACGATCCGCATCGGCTTCGAAGCCTCGCGGCGGATCGCGGTCTCGAGATCGGAGAGCAGGCTACGCCGCAAAGCCCTTCCGCTCGTCTCGCTGAAGGCGAGCTCGCCATCGGCCATCGCGGTCTGAATCGCCAGCGTCAGCGAGGCCAGCTCCTCCGCCGCCACCGCCCAGTTACGCGTCGATGAGAGGGACGAGACGGTATCACGTAAGACGCGCTTGGCGGCGGCCAGAAGTATCTCGGTCGACGCGCGGGCGCTTTGGCTGTCCGTTGCGGCCGCCCGGGTGGACTCGGCCCGGTCTCGATCGGGCGAAGCTTCCGGTTCGGCGCGTCGGTCGGCGACTCGTGTACTCATGAATCGGCGGTTCCGTTCGCGTCGATTAGGGCGTTGCGCTGCAAGCCGTGCTTCTCCATCAACCGGTAGATGGTCGTGCGATCGATACCCGCGATCCGCGCCGCCTTGGACATGTTGCCGTTGGCGCGATTCACTACCCAGGTCAGATACTGGCGCTCGAACTCCGCCGTCACGCGGTCGCGGGCCGTGTGGTAGGGTTCATCGAGCCAGGTCATGTCGAAAGCCATTCCCGTCTCGGGCGGCCGGGTATCACCCTTGACCATGGGGATGTCATCCGGCTGGATGTCCGCCCGGGGCTCGAGGAACACCACAGCGTGCTCGATAGCGTTCTGTAATTCCCTCACATTACCTGGCCAGGAGCGAGCCTGCAAGGCTCTGTACGCCGCCTGCGTGAATTTGGGCCGGTCGGTCTGGCCACGGTGGCGCTTCCAGTACTGCAGCAGGAAGTGGTCGGCGAGGACCGGGATGTCCTCGGTCCGCTCCCGCAGCGCGGGGACGCGGATCGGAACGACCCGGAGCCGGAAGAACAGGTCCTGCCGCAAGGTGCCGGACTCCACCGCGTCCTCGGGGTCGCGATTGGTGGCGGCGATGAAGCGCACATTGACGATGGCGTCCGTCTTGGTGCTCCCCACGCGGCGGACCACGCCGTCCTGGATGACCCGCAGCAGCTTGGCTTGAATCGCCTGGGACATCTCGGTGATCTCGTCCAGGAACATGGTCCCGCCGTCGGCGATCTCCAGCAGGCCGGGTTTGTCACGAATGGCGCCGGTGAACGAGCCCTTATAGTGGCCGAACATCTCCGATTCGAGTAGCGTCTCGGGGAGGGCCGCGCAGTTCAGCGGCACCAGCGGCTTGCGGCTCCGGCGGCTGTGGTGGTGGATGAACTGGGCGATCAGCTCCTTTCCGGTCCCGCTGTCGCCGGTGAGGAACACCGAGGCGTCGGTGGTGGCGACGCGCCGCGCGATGTCCATCACCTGGCGGAAGGCCGGCGAGATGCCCAGAACCGTCACCTTTTCGCTGTGACCGTGCTCGTCCTCGAGCTTGAGCTGCTGCTCACGCGTGTCGCGCGTCGCGGCGACGGCGTGGGCGGCGCGTCCGACGAGGACTTGCAGCTGCGAGGCGGAGAACGGCTTCGGCAGATAGTCCCAGGCGCCGGCGCGCAGCGCTTCGAGGCTGGAGTCCACGCTGGGCTTGCCGGTGATCACGATCGGGATCAGGTCCGGGTTGGACTCGAGTCCGGCCCGGAGCAGCTCGATGCCGGAGACTTCCGTCATGTAGAGATCGATCAGCGCGACGTCGAACTGGCGACGTTTGAGAATCTCCAGCGCCTCTTCGCCGCGGGCCGCTACCGTGACGTCGTGGCCTTCCATCTCCAGGATGCTGGAACAGCTCTCCCGCAACGTATGGTCGTCGTCGATGACTGCTATGCGCAAAGGCAGGGTGTCCTTCGGTGAGCCGGTGGGGTGGTCCGCGTTTGACTCGGATGAGGGATCGAGTGGGCGGCGGCTTTTGGGGCCTTTGCCGGACAGGGTGTGGTGCATGGGGGATACCTCCGACCGCTGCAGCTAAAGTTTTAAAGTCACACTCACCGCGGCGGGAAGTACGGTGGTCAGCCTTCCAGGCGACGATTTGCCTATGCAGGTATTGCGCCTGGGAAACAGGTGTGGCGGAATTCGCGAGACTGTTGCGGCCACACCTACGGGCGTCGCAGGAATTCTACGCTACCTCAATGCCGTCTTTTTGTCAATATCCTTCCAAAAACGGGCAACTTTATGTTGGATCTATACCACGTCTGTTGGAAACAAAAGGAAAGAAGTGCTGCGCCGATGCATCGCTACCACGACGGCTCAGCAAGTCGCGCGCCTATCCGCTCCGGGTCGGTCGCGTGATTGTGTGAGGGGCGGTGCTCGAATGACGGTCCGGCCGGTACCAGTATTGCAGTCTTGGAGGGCGAACTTTCGGGCATAGTGGCCGAGCGGCTTCGGGCATATTGGCCCGATCGGGCGTCAACCTCGAGCAGGACCCGAGCGTCGAGGTAGCGCGCCGGATGTCGGACACCGTCTCTGCCCGACGTCACGCGTACCGTCGGAGTGCCCCATGGCCACGCTCCTCAATCTATGGAAACAGCCACCCAAGGATGTGTTCTTGGGGGGCGAGAGCTTGGCCTGGCGCCGGTACCGGGGGGCGCTCTGGCAGTTCAAGTGGGTGATCCTCCTCGTCACGATGTTGGGGACGGGCGTCGGCGCGATCGCCACCCGATTCCTGAGACCGCAGTTCGAAGCGCGCGCCACGGTAGTCATCGGGGCTCTGAAGGGTGGGGAGATTGGCCAGCCGCCGATCCCGCCTGGCGAGGCGTTTCAATCCATAGATTCGTGGTTGGACCTGTTGAAGACCCGGCGGGTTCTCGACAGCGTCGTGCTGGAGTTGCAGCTCTACGTTCAGGCGGACTCCGCGGCAAAGGGAAGCCTCGCCGGCTTTGCTGTGGCAGAAACGCATACGCCTGGAGCCTACCGGTTCTCCGTCGAAAACGATGGCCGGACCTTCAGGCTGACGAGCGACGCTGGTCGGCTACTTCAGCTTGGCGCGCTGGGAGACTCGGTAGGGCGGGATTTCGGCTTCGTGTGGGCGCCGGGCAAAGAGCAACTCGAGCCGGGCACGACGATCGCATTCCAGTTGGACAATCTCCCGGATGTTTCCGACCGGCTTGCAGAACGGATCCGTGGCAAGCTGGATCGCGATGCCAACCTGATGTTCCTGACCTACAGGGGAGCGAACCCGAAGAGGACGGCTGCCGTGCTCGACGCGGTGGCGAACCGCTTCGTGGAAGTGGCAAGCGAGCTGAAACGCGACAAGCTTGCCGCCGTGGAAGCGGTCCTGGCCGATCAGCGCCGCGCCGTCGAAGATGAGCTGCGGCACGCGTTGGCTGGTCTCGAGACTTCCCGGGTGCGGGAAACGTACTATGGAGAGCTTCAAGCCCGTCACGAGAAGATCCTCCTGGATGAGGCCAGCAGGATCCCGGACGTGAGAGTTCTGAATCCTGCCGCGGCGAGCTTGACGCCGGTCAACGGCAGGGAGTCGCAGCGTCTCATTCTGCTGGCTTTGCTGGCCAGTCTGGCTTTGGGCTTGGGGGCTGCCTTTGTACTCGACCGTCTGGATCCACGAGTGAAGTCGCCCGACGAGCTGGGGAGCCTGGGCCTTAGGATCCTCGGCACTCTCCCGCATATCAATACGGGCCGCGATAATGGCCGCCCCGGCGACCCGATCGACAACGCGGACGAGGTGGTCGAGGCCTTCCGCCTGATTCGGCTGAACGTGACTGACGCACACGGTATGGCCAGTCGCCTGGCGCTGGCCGTGTCCAGCCCCAAGGGATCGGAAGGGAAGTCCTTCGTGGCCACCAATCTGGCTCTGTCCTTCTCTTACCTGGGTTTTCGCACTCTAGTGCTGGATGCGGATGTGCGGCGCGGTCGGGTTCATCGACTGCTGGGGGGGACGCGTAGGCCGGGACTGACGGATTACTTGCGAGGTACGGCGGCACTCGAGCACGTCGTGCAACCGACCTCGCACCAGACCCTGTACCGGATCGCCAGCGGTAGTCGGGAGCAGAATGGACCCGACCTGCTACAGTCGGCGGCGATGGCCAGCCTGGTGGCCGACCTTCGTTCCAGCTACGACGTTCTGATCATCGACACTCCGCCGATCGGTGTCGGTGCCGATGCCCTGACGGTAGCGAGGTTGGTCGGGAACCTGGTGGTCGTCGTCCGCACAGGATCCACAGATCGCGAGCTGACCGCGAAGAAGCTCGACCTCATCCTTCAGTTACCGGTCCGTGTGCTGGGTGCCATCCTGAACGATGTGCCGGCGCGGGGAATCTACAGGTACTACGGTTCGGCCTACTACTCCTCTTACCTGCCCGGCTATGAGACCAGAGATGAAGCGCGGTTGATCAGGACGACGAGCGGTTGGCGAACCGAACAGTGAGGCGCGGGTTTGGGCTGGCAGAGGAGGGGTTGGCGGGCGCAGCGTGCGCTAATCCGGTATTAGTGATCCCTCGGTGTTCGCTGTGTAACGGCGTATGGCCGGCCCGCTCGGCTCCCCCTGTGACTGTCGCAAAGCCGTCGTGGCACCTGCCATGAGAGCGGCCGGCTGCATTCCTGATTCGCGAACGTCGGCCACGGCATCATAGCCTGCCAACAGGGTCAAACCTTCCATCCCCCCCCCTTCGCGCCGTTCGGCGACTTCGATCGCTGCGGTCAAGCGCTGCGCCATCTTCAGCGCACCGGTCTCGTCGGTGCCCGGAGCGATCACGACGAACTCGCCGAAGCGGATGCGCCCGATCGCATCGGAAACCCGACCCGCTCCCTTGAAGACTTGCGCCATGAGGTTGACGGCGGTCCAGAGGCGCCGATCCTCGGTCACGGAAATCGTCTCGCCGTTGCCCAGGTCGGGCGCGAAGGCGACGCAGGCCAACGCGCGCCCGTGCCGGTAGGCGTCGGAGCCCAACTCCCTCGCACGACGCATCAGTCCCCGCAGGTTGTACAGCCCGGTAAAGTCGTCCACCAGTCCGTGCTCTTGCGTACGGTCGAACTCGAACTTCAGGTTGACAGCCGCTCGGAGTCGCAGGACGAGCTCCTCCGCATCCACGGGTAAGGTGATGACATCCAAGGCCCCTTCCTGCAAGGCCTCCAGACGTTGCTGGCGCGTACGCGGTCCCGCCGTCGTGATCAGGATCGGCACGCCGGGGCCGATGTGTGGATCAGCCCGTAAGGTCCGACACACTTCGATCCCCATCATGTCGGGGAAGTTGGCATCGATCACGATGAGGTCGGGTGCCGTTTCGCTCGCCAGGTCCAGCGTCTGCCGGCCCGTATAGGCCCTCAGAATGGCGTAGCCGTGCGGCGCCAGTATGCTTTCCAACGAGCGGATCGACCATTCCTGGTCGTTCGCTATTAGGGCCAGCGGCGGGCGGGACGGCGCTGACTCTGCCATATCCCTCTTTCCGTTTAGAGTGTTGATCTCCAATGTGCAGCTGTCAGGGGAACCCCATTGCTCCAAGGCAACGACAGTCAGTGGCGCAATTCTCGTGCACAAGCTGGCCGATTTCAGAGCCGCGCTCCCGCTGGCTAATCTCTTGTCTCGCTGCGTCCAAGCGCCTGGCGGGCGGCGGTTCTGCTGCTCTCGGGCGACATATGCGTCATTCGAGCAACACAATTTGGTTACCCCGGCGACATATGTTTGTTCGCGCTAACGGCCGAACCTGAGTCCGTTCGCGGGCTCTTTTCCCAACCTCTTGCTGCGGCGCGAGGAATCGCTTCGCCGTGCGCCGACGTTTCGGAGCGACCTCGACACCGTGGCACGGTCCGGAACTTGTATTCCTTGCTCGCGAATACCATTCGCATGTTGCGGCGCGAGGGGAGTGTCCCGTGAGTCCCCTCGAGGGCCGGATGCTTGGCGCCGCACAGCATGATGTGGATCGTTCTCTCACGGCGGGGTCGGTGATATGTGGTGCAGACAGTGCCGAGACCTGAGGGGTAGTCGAGAGCCACGGTCTCCTGAACTGGGGAAAGTGGAGCAGGCGCAAGACGACTTGTCGACCTGCGCGCGATGTGGCGCCCCGCTGACGACTGAAGACCATGACGACCTCCTGGCACGGAGGCTCCAGAAGTTCGGTCTCCTGGATGAACGCGGCACTCTTCTGGAGCGAAAAGAGCGCAGCGCGCTGGACCGGTCGCGTCGGTCTTGATCACCTTGCGGCCGAGTCGTGAAGAGACCTCGGCCTTTCCATTCCTATCGAAGCATCCGCGATTCTCGTACACTCAATCCGGCCAAGCGGCCGCCCGAGAAAGCGACAGCTCTCAGCGAAACCTCAATGGTTGCTGGAGGCTGCACAGGAGCTGCCAGCCTTTAGCGTGACGTCGTAATCCAGCCCGCTCAGCACTCTCCTCCGGCGGGGATGCCTGACTCTCTGATCGTGACACTCGGCAAGTGCCAACCTGCCGAATGATTGCTATACTTCGCGGAGCCGTGGCGGACCGGCTCCGCCGCCTTGAAGATCGTCCAGAGCGCCCGGGTCGCGTGTCATTCGGTGCTGTCGAAGCCTACGGAAGGAACCTCCACAGCCAATGCCGGACGAGCCCCGATCATTCCCGCCACCCTATCCGAGCGCCGATGTCGCGGCAGAGGGACGCGTGGCGTCTGGCGAGATCCCCGGGCTGGCGTCGCCGTCGACCATAGCCGGGCCGGACTGGCCGCGCGCCATGGCCGCGATCAGGCGGTTCCGCTGGCTGGTCGCGGGGCTCACCCTCGCTGGGGCGGCGGCGGGGGTCGTCGCCAGCGTCACCATCGAGACCGAGTACCGGGCCGAGATGACGCTCGCCATCGACACCTCGGCCGTCCTGCCGATAGCGGGGCCGCTCCGGGTTGCGGCATTGCTCGATTCCGCGAACTGGGGCCGGACGCTGGCCGACTACGGCGTGCTCGACGAGGTCGCGGGCGGCTCGGGAGACGTGGAAGTCGGCGTCGAGCGAGCCGATCTGGGCGTCCGGTTCGAGGCGCACGTCGACCGCGACGCCGGCCTCGTGCGGTTGAGCTTTGAGGACGGCGATGCCGGGCGGGCCGCCTCCATCCTCAACGATGCGGCGCGGCGACTCGTCGAGTTGGAGCTCGAGCTGAAGCGGGAGATGTGCGGGGCGGTCGTCGGTGATCTGACCGACCGGATCGATTTCGCGTCTGACGAGTTGGAACGGAGCGGGGCCGCGCTGGCGGAGACCCGCCGGGTCATCCGCGAATCGCCGGCGGACCGTGCGGCTGAAGAACAGTTGCGGCGTGAGGTGGAGGGGGATACGGCGGTCGCGAGCTTCTTCGATCGGCGGGTCGTGGCCGAGCAGGTCACCCGGGATCGGGAGGCTTTGGACGGCATCCTGCAGAGCGCCGCCGAATCGGGCCTGCAGGTCGACGCCGTCGAAATGATCGCCGGGCCGCGGGGCGCGGCCGAGCTCCTGACCGTGATCGAGGATGTGCACGCCAAACGGGCCGAGCTGAGCGTACTGCGCGCGCGCTACGACGACCGGCACCCACGCATTCGACAACTGCAGACCGAGCTGGCGGCCCTGGAGGATCGCGAGGCGCCGCGCCTGACCTGGGTGCTCTTCCGCATGTTGCGGGCGCGGGAAAGCGAGATGTACGAGGAACTGACCGCCGCACCCGCCGAGCTGAAAGCGACGCCGCGCCGCCTCGTCGAGGAAGAACGGCTCGAACGCCACATCGAGGCCGTCGTCCAATACTCGCAGATTCTGCGGGAACGGCGGCTGGGAGCGGAGGCCACGGCGGACGCCGCCGCGCCCGCCCTGCGCGTCGTGGAGGTCGCCGAGGTGCCCGGCTGGCCGACCAGCCGGACCCGCAAGATCAACCTGATCCTGCTGTCGGTGCTGGGCTGTCTCTGCATCGGCGCCGCCGGTGCGGTGGTGCTCGACCGCCTCGATCCGCTGGTCCACGATCCACTACTGGTCGCTCGCGAGCTGGGCGTGGCCATCCTGGGCACGGTGCCGCGTCTTCCGTTGCGCAATCGCCAGCTGCGCAGTCTGGCCGTCGAGGAGGTCGTGGAGGTGTTCGGCCTGATCCGGGAGAATCTATCGTACCAGCACGGTCAGGGAGGCTCGCTGCTCGTCGCGGTGAACAGTTTCG